>SKTJ01000048.1 GCA_007122565.1 Syntrophomonadaceae bacterium
GAGGCAGGTTGAATCAGAAGTCAGACGCCACCAATTCAGTAGGCAAAAAATAAGGAAATGGGTTGCAGTTTGGCGCGGGCTGTCTAATAGCAGCGAATATTGGAAGGCTATTGCCTATAAGTTGCCATTTTCTGAGCTCTGTGCTATACTACGTATGGTTTTAACACACACGCTGCTCGAGACTGTGCGGAGGTGCTCTTTGGAGTTCTGTTCAGGCGATGACACAGCGGAGGCAATAACCTTATGAGGAGGAAAGATAATTGGCAGTAGTGACGATGAAACAGTTGTTGGAGGCGGGAGTTCATTTTGGGCATCAGACTAGGCGCTGGAATCCCAAGATGAAGAGGTATATCTTTACGGAGAGAAACGGTATTTATATTATTGACCTGCAAAAAACGGTTCGTCTAATGGATGTCGCTTATCATTTTGTAAAAGATTTAACGATGCAGGGAGAAAAAATTCTTTTTGTGGGGACGAAAAAGCAGGCGCAGGAATCCGTTGCTGATGAGGCTGGCCGCTGTGAAATGCCTTATGTTAACCAGCGTTGGCTTGGCGGGATGTTAACTAACTTTGCTACTATCAGCAAACGTATTAAAAGGTTAAAGGAACTGGAAAAGATGGAGGAAGAAGGGCGTTTTGATCTCCTCCCTAAAAAAGAAGTTATAAAGCTAAACCATGAGAAAGAAAAATTGCTGAAATTTGTGGGAGGCATCCGGGACCTGCCGGGCTTACCCGGGGCAATATTTATTGTTGATCCGCGCAAAGAGAAGATTGCCGTGGCTGAAGCGATTAAACTGGAAATCCCTATTATTGCAATTGTGGATACTAACTGCGATCCTGATGAAATCGATTATATTATTCCCGGAAATGATGATGCGATCAGGGCTGTACGGCTGATTACCGCAAAAATGGCAGAAGCTGTTCTGGAAGGCAAACAGGGCCTGCAGATGGCTGCAGAAAAAGAAGCCGAGGATAAGGAAGCAGCGGAAAAGTCTAAACTGGAGCAGGAAGAAAAAGCAGCAGCGGATGCGGCAATGGTTGAGGGGGAAACTGAAAGCGAAACAGAAGATGTTGAAAAAGCTGAAGAAGCAGCCAATACGGTGACTACGGAAGCTGAATCCACTGTGGAGGCTGGAACGATAGAAGAAGAAACAGTTAAGGAAGAAGAGATAAAATAACTGGAAAGAAAAATGTCCGGTTATCGGTGATTATAGGTTATAATTCAACCCAGTGAGCGAACTCGTTTCAGCAAAGCTGAAACATCGGGGAATCAGGTGAAAGTCTACTCCACCTGATTGAATAAACCACTTTAAAACGAGGGAAGTGATAAATTGATCAAAGCAGAGATGGTGAAAGAGTTACGAACCATCACCGGGGTGGGGATGATGGATTGCAAAAATGCCCTGGTGGAAACAGGTGGAGATAAGGAAAAGGCCATCACCCTGTTACGGGAGAAAGGTCTTGCCAAAGCCGCGAAAAAAACGGGGAGAGTGGCGGCTCAGGGTATCGTTGATTCTTATATACACCTGGGGGGAAAAGTTGGCGTACTATTGGAAGTAAATTGCGAGACTGATTTTGTGGCCAAAACTCCTGAATTTAAAGAATTTGTACGGGATATCTGCCTACAGGTGGCTGCAACAAATCCTGCTTATCTCAATCGGGAAGATGTTCCCCTTGATATAGTGGAAAAAGAGAAGGAGATCCTGCGCGGCCAGGCACTGCGCGATGGAAAACCGGAAAAGATAGTGGAAAAAATAGTTAGCGGCAAGTTGGAGAAGTATTTTCAGGATAATTGCCTGGTGGACCAGCTTTTTGTTAAGGACCAGGATATTACTATCGGAAAATTACTTACTGAAAAAATTGCCAAACTTGGAGAAAACATGATAATTCGCCGTTATACCCGTTTTGAAATAGGCGAGGCACAAGAGGATTCACCTAACTGTTAGGCAGATAGTATTAGCGGTACATAAATGCTGACTGTTTATGATTACCACCATTAGATAAAATGGAAGAGATCCTCCTTTATTCAGCTCAAGCTGGTTGGTTAACTCAGGATCTCTTTCCCATTTTAAGATATTACTGCTTGACAAAAGAACGTGCATATGGAATAATTTATTAAGCGTCTTATTTTTATGTCAAAAATAAAACAATCGGTTGTTTGATTAGACGGTAATAAATAATATTTATATAAACTTTAAGGAGGAAAAGTATGTCGACACAAACAGTTATCAGCGACTGTATGCTCTGTGTATGGGATTGTGGCATTAAGGCTCATTTGGAAAATGGACGCCTGGTGAAGGTTGAAGGTCTGCCCGAACATCCAATAAGCCAAGGTTATATCTGTCCGCGGGGGAGGGCTCTTCCTGAATATGTTTACTCACCAAACCGCCTCACAACACCTATGATCCGTGATAAAAATAAAAACCGCTGGCAAAAAGCCAGCTGGGACGAGGCCCTGGATTATTGTGCTGAAAAACTAACCCGCATCAGGGAAGAATACGGCGCCCGGGCACTCTCTGTGTTTTGTGGTTCTGTTGGGGTGGAAAATATTGAAGTAGCCACTTTTGCCCGCCGTTTCGCGGGCGCCTTTGGTACGCCCAACCTTTTGTCAGTAGAAAACATATGTTACCGTACCCGCATCCTGGGGCGTCAGATCACTTTTGGCCGCTACCCCCTGGATGATCCCCAGGATTCCCGTTGCATTATCCTGTGGGGCCATAACCCTGATGGTGCCAAGGGTATGCTGGGCGACCTGATCAGGAAGAAGCTTATTGCAGGTGAGCTTGAACTTATTGTTATCGACCCTAAACGCACCCCCCTGGCGGAAGATGCTTACCATCTGCCTATCCGTCCGGGTACTGACGCTGCCTTGGGCTTGGCCATGTTAAACGTTATTATTAATGAGGATCTTTATGACCGGGAATACATTGAGCAGTACACCATCGGCTTCGACGAGTTGGTGGAACACGTTCAAAAATATACTCCTGGCTGGGCGGAAAATGTGACCGGCATTCCCGAAGCTGATATCCGTGCCGTTGCCCGGACATTCGCCCGTTTCAAACCGGCCTGTATTATTCAGGGTGTAAACACTCTGGATCAGCATCGCAACGGCTTCCAGAATTCGCGGCTTCTGTCAATCCTGCAGGCTGTAACGGGAAACGTTTACAATCCCGGCGGCTGGGTAACCATTCCCCGTATCCCCCTGGCAAACTTAGGCATTAATGTGGATGAAGCTCCCCTGGGGGCTGGTGACTATCCCATTTTCAGCAACCTCTGGGGCAGGAAAGCAGCCTTTGGTATTGCCACCATGTTTCCCAAGGCAGTCCTTGAAGGAGAACCATATCCTATGCGGGCTTCCATCGTCACAGCTGCCAACCCTGTTGTTTCTTTCCCCGCTGCCGGTCTTTTTAAGGATGCTTTTGCCGGCCTTGATTTTCTGGCTGTTATTGATCCCTTCCTCAGCGAAACGGCAGAGTTGGCGGATGTTGTGCTGCCTGCCTCCACTTTCCTGGAAAAAGGTGGCCTGGCCTATGTTTATGGTGTTGTTTTCGGAGAGCCGTATGCCATGCTCCGTGAGAAAGTAATTGAACCGGTAGGTGACAGTTGGCCCGACTGGAAGATCTGGTGCGAACTGGCCAAGCGCATGGGGTATGGCGAACAGTTCCCCTGGCAGACCGATGAAGAGGTAAATGATGCCTTGGTAGCGCCGGGAGAATTTAAAGATCGTCTGAAGGCTGCAGCTCCCATGGGCGCTTACTATGGTGAAAAAGAGTATGATGTTCAGAAGAAGAAAAAGCTTAACACGCCCAGCGGTAAAATAGAACTATATTCCCAGACCCTCAAAGATCACGGCTTTGACCCCATTCCGGAATACATGGAACCATACCAGAGCCCCGTTAACACGCCGGAACTTTTTAAACAATATCCACTTATTCTGATCAGTGGCGCCCGTTGCCAGGAATATACCCACACCCAGTTGCGCTCTATTCCGGTGCTGCGCCGGCAAAACATTGAACCGCTGGCAGAAATGCATCCTTCTACAGCAGAGCAGAACGGTGTGCAAGATCATGCAATGGTCCGGGTGGAATCAAAAAGCGGCAGCATGAAAATACGGGTGAAATTCTCGGAAAATATATTGCCGGGAGTGGTCAGCGTGCCTCATGGCTGGGCCCAGTCTAATGTAAATATGCTGGTAGATATGGAAGGCCTTGATCCCATTACCGCCTACCCCGATTTTAAATCGGTCCTTTGCCGTGTAGTACCTCTTTAAGTATATTACTGCTTTCAAGGCAGTGAGGGTATGAAGAGCTGCGGAACGGGGTAGTATATATAAATTGGAGGCAAAGATCAGCTAGAAGTGAAACGTTTAAAAGAATTAAGGGGAAAGGTTGATTCTATGAATTATGCAACGAATAAGGTAGCCATTAATAATAATGTTGTAACTGGGAATAAACGAGATGAGATATTAAACGAAGCTGCGAAACTGTTCAGGAGAAAAGGCTTTAGCGGTACTTCCATGCAAGACATTGCTTCTGCCGTGGGAATACTCAAAGGGAGTATTTATTACCACTTTACAAGTAAAAATGAAATATTCCGGGAAGTGCTGAACAAAGGGATCAGTCCTTTATTAAAAAAAGCAGAATTTGTCGTGGGGAAAAAAATAGCACCCCGGCAAATGTTATGCGAGCTTATTGAAAATCATGTTAACTATATTATGGAAAACGATTTTTCTCTGGTTATCTTTTTCCAGGAAAAAGAAAAGATTTCAGCTATTGAAACCAAGGGATATATTGAAAGTAGAAATCGTTATGAAAAAATATTCAAGGATGTATTAATTGAGGGGATAAAACAGGGTGAGTTCCCGAATGTGGATGTTTCACTCACCGTTTTAACAATCCTGGGAATGTGTAACTGGATCACCCAATGGTATAATCCGTCCGGTCCCAAAACCCGCCCAGAGATCACGGCTCATATGGTTTACTTGATCAGTGACCTGATGTTAAATAATAACTCGATCAGTAGTCC
>SKTJ01000014.1 GCA_007122565.1 Syntrophomonadaceae bacterium
AAACCTGTGGACCCAAAGGAATTTTATCTTGGAATTAATAAAACAACTCCGTTAATGATAGGTGTCATACCTTTTGGTTTGGCGTATGGTATTATGGCATCGCAAAGCAACTTATCTGTCCTTGAAACGGCCTTTATGTCTGTGACAGTTTTCGCCGGTTCAGCTCAGTTTATGGCTGTAGGTATGATTAAAGAAGGAATAGGAATCCTCTTTATCGTTATTTCTACGCTGTTGATTAATTTACGTCATTTACTCATGGGTTTGTCTTTATCACCATACTTAAATAAGTTAGAATCAAAATGGCTGTACTTACTTGCTTTTGGCATGGTAGACGAATCTTATGCCAGTACAATCAGTCATTATCAGGGTAAAGGTACAGTTGAAGTTGCAGGCAATCCTTATTTTATGATTGGTTCTGCTGCCGGTATGTACTTATTTTGGATAGGTAGTTCTACTGCGGGTGCAATGTTAGGCCATTCTATTGAGGATCCTTTATCCTGGGGGTTGGATTTTGCTATGCCGGCCACTTTTTTGAGTATAATTATACCGCAAATTAAGTCAGTGCAAATGCTTGTTGTATTTTCTGTTTCAGGGATTTGTGCAATAGCAGGGTATCTTATAATCCCCGGAATGTGGTATATAATTTTAGCAACAGTAATTGCAACGGTAATCGGAACTGTGTTGGAAGCGCAAACAGAAAAAAGCAGGATTGGTGTATGAGCATAGAGTATTTAATTCTGATATTATTAATGGGAGTTGCTACTTACATAACACGGGCAAGTTTCCTTGTGTTCTTAAAAAACAAAGAAATACCAAAAGGCATATACCGTTCCTTAAAATATATACCCGTATCAATTCTGTCAACTCTAATTTTCCCCGGTATATTTGCCCCCTATGGAAGACTGGACTTGGCAATAACAAATTCTTATATGGGCGCCGGCTTAATTACCGTTGTGTCAGTGCTAGTATTTAAGAATTCTGTTTTAAGCATTATTATTGGGATTACTGCTTTAATAGCATTGAGGCAATTTATCTAGGGAAACTGGCTGCGTCTTATCAGGAATCAGGTGGTTTTCCTGGTGATATAGCGGCTGACGGATAAGTGTGACAAGGCGAAACTCCCCTGTTGATCCTTCTAAGGAGTTCGCTGCTGTATGTTTGTATACCATGAAAGGGGGAATGGAAATGACATCTCAAGTAAAAAAAGTGACCGTATTTCTTGGGACTCCGCGAAAGGGGGCTACTTACCAGGCGGTTCAGGAATTTGTCGCGAATTTAAATACATATACTGAAATTGATTGGGAGTATGTTTGTTTAAATGACTATAACCTTAATACTGGAAAATGCAAAGGTTGTAAGTTATGTTTTAACAAGGGAGAGGAATATTGTTCTTTTAATGACGACAGGGATTTACTGCTCGAGATAATGAACAACTCAGATGGGGTAGTCCTTGCCACCCCCAATTATTCTTTTCAGGTAACTGCCCTTATGAAGAACTTTATAGACCGGCTTAGTTTTGTTTTACACCGGCCCCGTTTTTTCGGTAAAGCCTTAACGGTTATTGTTGCCCAGGGTGTATTCGGAGGGTCCTCTATCGTAAAGTATTTGGAAAGTGTGGGAGGGGACTGGGGGTTTCAGGTGGTAAAAGGATGTTGTTTAACAGCAATAGAACCGAGGACGGTGGTTGAACAGGAAAAAATAACGCAAGAAATAAAGAAGGCCGCTGCAAGATTTTACAAGGGACTGATGCGACCCACATTACCTGCCCCTTCTTTTTTCAGGTTGTTCAAGTTCCGGATTTCCCGTACCATGATGATGGGGATTCAGGATGAGACATACCGGGATTACCGTTATTATAAGGAAAAAGGCTGGGATAAGTCCGATTATTATTATGATGTTTCGTTAGGGTTTATCAAAAAGCTGACAGGCCGGTTTATTGATTATTTAGGGAATCGAATGGTTGCCAAGCGCAAAACTATGACCTTAGTAAATTAACATTATTCGCCCCCTGCTTCGCTTGAGATATTGGATAAAAATTGGATGTGGTATCATGAAGGTGAGAACAAAGAGAAACCGGGTGTGGAAACTATTAATAATCTGTGTTTCTGTTGTTCTGGTAATAGCCTTTACACTGGTTGTTATTTATCAACGTGACATTAGAACGGCCCACCGGAATGTGGCAGAGAGAAGCAAACTAGTTGAAACTCCATATGGATGCATTGAATATGGCGAAACGGGAGAAGGCCCGCCGGTACTGATCCTGCACGGAGCAGGAGGAGGTTATGACCAGGGTTTGCTCTTAGGGCAAATATTTTTAGGAGACAACGTCCATGTGATAGCCCCCTCGCGCTTTGGCTACCTTCGCTCCGAACAGCCGCAGGACAGTACCCTGGAAGCACAGGCCGACATCCTGGCTGCTCTACTGGACGAACTGGGTCTGGAAAGAGTGGCTGTGATGGCCATATCAGCCGGAGGTCCATCCAGCTTATATTTTGCCCGGCGGCATCCTGAAAGAACAGCGGCTTTAATCATGGCCAACGCCATAAGTTATACTATTCCTCTCGCAGAAGAAGATATTAAGAAAATGGATTTAATACACAGGGTTATTTATTCCGATTTTTCATTCTGGATAATGCTGAAAACCTTACGTAAACCGATGCTGAACTTGCTGGGAGTACCCAATGAAGTATTGGGTAACCTCAGCCGAAAAGACCAGACGTTTGTTGACCAAACCCTGGAATTGATGCTGCCAATAAGTTCACGTATTCCCGGAATGCTGCTTGATGAATCAAGGCAAATACCCCCGGACTTCGCTTATGAACAGATTACGGTGCCAACTCTGGTGCTGCATGCCCGGGATGATATTTTGGTGCCTGTAGAGCAGGGGCTTAATGCCGGTAATCGTATACCCCGGGCGGAGATGGTAGTTTTTGCAAAAGGGGGACATTTCATGATTGGCAAAACGGAAGAGCTGCAAATGACTATCAGCGAGTTCTTTAAAACATATTTAACCGATCCATACACAGAGCAGTGAGGTCATATGAATTTTTTGAAGACAGCGATGGCTGCATCAGACCAATTTATCGTAGCTTTATCTTTGCTGCGTTTTCCGGAAAACGAGGCGGATGGCAAAATACAGGGGCACAGCCAGCAGCACAGCTGCAATGAGCATGAACAGGCCCATCAGGTTTAAATAGGCTGTCAGTGGGCTTTTTTCGAAGAAATCCCTTTTCAGCGCCGGCAGGGTTCTGATGGTGTGGAGCATTTCAGACATGGTGAAGACCTCCTGCTTGCCCACGCTTAAAACATACTTGCCCGTAAGCGACGGGTTGAAGATCTCGATGCGGTAAAGGCCTGCCGGGACTCTTTTTTCAAATTCCGGGCCTTCTAAATAACGGTCGCCGGCAAAGGGCTCATAAAAATTCTCCCAGTGGTGGTTTTCCCCTTCCAGGAAGGAAAGGATCTCGGTAGTGTCGCTTTTCACCTGTATAATCCGGGCAGAAATATCCGTGCTGATGTCCGGCAGGTCAGGTACCAGAAGGCTAACGTAAAGGAGAAATCCTGCATCGGCATGAATCTCATAGATATCCTTACTTCCCGTCAACTGCCCATAGAAGGCTTGGGAATTCTCCGGGTTTTTCACCTCCACCACCCGGTCTTCAGTGATCAGGCGGGGCAGATGGGCCAGGCCTGTTGTGCCGATAACTAGCAGGCAAAGTAGTAGGATTGCGGTGAAGCTGCTCCTGGGTCGCCCGAAACGTTTTAACAAGGGGGGTTTTTCCCTCCGCTATTTATTTTGTTTGGATTCCGTCCAATCTGATAATTATTTTATGCCAGATTAATTATATTAACCCTTTTGGGGTCAAGGGGAATTTATAATTATTTCAGGAAAGGAAGGGCAGAATCCAGCAATAGAGTGTCCAAGTTTATGACAGGAGTGATTCTTATTTCAACATCATCCCTTTATCGCCTTACAAAAGAAGATATTCCCAAAGCTGTCGCATGCCTCAAGGATGCTTTCAAAGATGATCCCCTCTGGGCGGTGGTATTCAAAAAGGAGCCTGACAGGGATAAATCGTTGTCAGGGTTTTTCACAATCCCTTTGCTTTACGGGATGAAGTTCGGAAAGGTATATGCCAAATCCCCGGAAATAGAGGGAGTGGCTGTCTGGGTTCCGGGTAAACATGCAAATATGACTATGTGGGGTATGTTGCGCAGCGGTGGCTTGTCATACGGGATGAAAATGGGAAAGGAAACCATAAGCAATCTATCCATCATTTCCAACCAACTTGGACCCGACCGGAAAAGGTTGATGGAAAACAACCCATACAAATACCTGACGATGATCGGTGTATTGTCCCAGGTACAGGGAAAAGGCCTTGGAAGCAGAATAATGAATACCATAAAAGAAGAATGTGACAGGGAAGGAGTACATCTCTACCTGGAAACGGAAAAGGAAGACAATCTGCCGTTTTATGAGAAACATGGACTCACTGTGCTTGAGAAAGTCGTGTTCAAAAAAATCAATATGCCTATGTGGCTGATGGCCCGCAAACCACAATAAGTTTCGCTGTGGATTATGCTGGCCACCCTCTATCCCAGGGAATGGTGATTGCCACCGGCAGGAAATACCTCATGCTAGGCAGTTAGTGATTGAAAGTGTTCAGATTACTATTGCAGGAATGAACTGCAAGGCTATATAGTATACTTGGTTAGTCTAAGGAGGGTAAAGATGTCTCAGCTTACAAAAGAAGCTTCAAGGGGTGCGGGAATGTTGCCGAAAGATTCACTGGTAGCGTGGCACTTGTCTGCAGGTATAGCTGTGCTGATGCTGTTACAGTCGGTGACGGGTTTGGTGCTGCCGGAATTGTACCGGGACGTTGACTGGGTGACTGCCGCCTGGTACGGAAACGACTTCGTGACGGCGCTTGTAGCGGTGCCACTGATGGTCTGGGCGCTTATGGCGGTGCGGCGGGGTTCCC
>SKTJ01000261.1 GCA_007122565.1 Syntrophomonadaceae bacterium
ACAAACGCATCGCTGTTACACCTATTTCCATGGTGGCGGAGTGCAGCAGCTCAGAAAACTATGTTCCCTTTGCAAGCACGCTGGACCGGGCAGCAGCTGCCACCGGTGTGAACTTTATCGGCGGTTTTTCTGCAATGGTGCAGAAAGGCTATACGGTGGGTGACCACAGGCTTATTAACTCCATCCCGGAAGCGCTTGCTGCCACGGAGCGGGTTTGTGCTTCTGTCAATGTGGCTACTACAAAAGCGGGCATTAATATGGACGCAGTGTTGCAAATGGGGCAGGTAATTAAGGACACGGCCCGCCTTACCGCGGACCGGCAGGGAGGGGGCTGTGCCCGTATTGTCGTTTTCGCCAATGCTCCCGAGGATAATCCTTTTATGGCCGGTGCCTTTCATGGAACGGGGGAACCGGAGTGCGTTATTAATGTAGGCGTGAGCGGCCCCGGCGTGGTTAGAAATGTGGTGGAGCGGCTGGTGGATGCAGATTTTGGCACACTGGCCGAGGAGATTAAGAAGACAGCTTTTAAAATCACGCGCATGGGTGAGTTGGTGGGGCGTACCGCAGCAAAGCTGCTCAGTGTGCCATTTGGGATCGTTGATATATCACTGGCACCCACACCGGCGGTGGGGGACAGTGTGGCGGAGATCCTGGAGGCAATGGGCCTGGAGCGTTGCGGTACCCATGGTACCACGGCAGCGTTAGCCCTGCTTAATGATGCTGTAAAAAAAGGGGGGGCTATGGCCTCATCTTATGTGGGTGGCCTTTCCGGGGCTTTTATTCCCGTCAGTGAAGATGCGGGGATGATTCGGGCAGTGCTTGATGGGGCTCTGGGATTGGACAAACTGGAGGCCATGACCTGTGTCTGCTCTGTGGGATTGGATATGGTTGCTGTTCCGGGAGATACCCCGGCGGAAACAATCGCCGCAATTATTGCAGATCAGGCGGCGATCGGCATGATTAATCAGAAAACAACTGCGGTGCGGATCATTCCCGCTTACGGCAAAAAGGTTGGCGATACGGTGGAATTTGGTGGACTGCTGGGGAGCGCCCCGGTCATGGCAGTAAACCCCTTCTCTGCGGAGAACTTCGTAAAGCGGGGCGGCCGCATCCCCGCCCCGATCAACAGCCTCACCAACTGATGCGGCACGGGGACGTTTTTTTTCTTGACGGTGCCTTTTATCTATGCTAATATTTTATTTGTAAAAGCCGACTCAGGTACTCAGGTATTGTTTTCCGCTTTTATTTTTTCCCGAATCCTGAGTAAACTGGTATGCTTTTAGTGGAATCTTAGTTTTCAGATGGGGGTATAATAATGCGCCTCTCCTCACGGGGTGAATACGGTGTGCGGGCCATGATCCATCTGGCCCTTAATTACAATGAGGGGTTTATTCCTTTGAGCCGCATAGCGGCTGTAGAGGATATCTCCCAACAGTACCTGGAGCAGATCTTTGCCAACCTGCGGCGCGGCGGCCTCATTTGCAGCAACCGGGGAGTAAAGGGGGGGTATGCTCTCGCTTCTCATCCTCATGCCATCTATGTAGGTGATATTATTCGTGCGCTCGATGGTCCTATTACCCCGGTAAATTGTGTATCCGACGCGCAAACTGATGATGATTGCCGTTGCGGCAAGACTGACGACTGTCTGGCCCGAAGTCTCTGGATGAAGTTACGGGACCACATTAACCAGCTCCTTGACGGCATTACGCTCCAGGATATGCTCAATTGGAAGCATTAGAAACATAGGTAGACGATATTTGATAAAGGGAGGTATTAACCTTGAAAAGAATATATTTGGATCATGGTGCTACCACGCCTCCACACGCAGACGTGATTGAGGCTATGTTACCTTATTTTCGGCAGTATTTTGGCAACCCTTCCAGTGTTCATTCATTTGGACGGGAAGCACGCCGCGCGCTGGACGAAAGCCGGGAAAAAACGGCCTTGGCCCTGGGAGTAAAACCGGAAGAGATCATTTTTACTTCCGGGGGGACGGAAGCGAACAATCTGGCCATCCAGGGAGTGGTTGAAGCTCTTGCTGCCAGGGGGAGACATGTGATCACAAGTGCGGTGGAGCATCATGCAGTACTGGATACGGTAAAAATAATGGCTGATAAGGGTTGCTCACTGACAGTCTTACCTGTGGATCGCTGCGGTATCGTCGATCCTGACGATTTAAGAAAAGCAATCAGGGACGACACTGTCCTCGTTACTATAATGACAGCTAATAATGAAATCGGTACCGTGCAACCGGTAGAGGAACTCGCCCGCACTTGCCGGGATAAAGGTGTTCCCTTTCATACTGATGCGGTGCAGGCGATCGGTAGCATCCCCCTGGATCTGCGTGGAGTGCCTATCGACCTGCTGTCCCTCTCTGCGCACAAGTTCTATGGTCCCAAGGGTATCGGTGCCCTTTTTGTACGCAAGGGGACGAAGCTGGGCAAGCTTATGTTTGGCGGCGGGCAGGAGCGGAAAATGCGTCCGGGGACGGAAAATATTCCCGCAATCGTTGGTTTGGCTAAAGCTATAGAAATGGCCACTAAAGATATTCCTGGCAAAAGTGCGGCAATAACTGTACTGCGGGATCGCCTTATTGAAAAACTGCTGAATGAGATTGATGCAGTACAGCTAAACGGGCACCCTGTGCACCGGTTGCCGGGTAATGTTAATATTAGCGTTAACTTCGTGGAGGGAGAAGGCCTCCTATTAGACCTTGATCTTAACGGAATTGCCGCCTCCAGCGGCTCGGCCTGCACATCCGGTTCGCTTGAGGCCTCCCATGTACTAATGGCCTGCGGCATGGATCATCAGACGGCCCACGGTTCGCTCCGTCTCACCCTGGGGCATGGCAATACATTGGAAGAAGTGGATTATACGGTAGCGACGCTGAAAAACAGCGTGGACAGGTTGCGCGGGATGTCTTCTTTATACAAAAATTACCGCCGGCAGGTCGATAAAAACCATGCAGGAGGGGAAAAAACATGTACAACGAAAAGGTAATGGATCATTTTCAAAATCCCCGCAACGCGGGAGAGATGCTCAACCCCAGCGGTGTGGGCGAGGTGGGTAATATGAAATGCGGCGATATTATGAAAATATTTATCAAGGTGGAAGAAGGCCGCATCCAGGATATAAATTTTCTTACTTTCGGCTGCGGGGCCGCTATTGCCAGCAGTAGTATGCTCACTGAACTGGTCAAAGGGAAGACCCTGGAAGAGGCCTTGAATATTACAAATATGGATGTGGCTGAGAAATTGGGCGGTTTACCCGATGCCAAACTGCATTGTTCCAATCTGGCGGCCGATGCCCTACACAAGGCAATCGAAAACTATCAGGCTAATAATTCGCCTGTCTAGGTTACTTTTAAGCAGAGCACATATTTCGGCCCCCTCTTTTCATATCTATAGAAAGCGGGATTGAAAAGGAGGGGGTTTGTTGTATCGGGAAAGTCGTGTTTCATGGCAAAGAGAAATATATCAAAACCATTTTGCTCCAGTAACGAAAAAAACAGATATTACAGGTTTGCTGCGTATCCTTTTACTACTGTTGGCATTAACGCTTTTTGCCAATGTATTTTCCCCTGCTTACTTCTTGGGAGAGCTTGGTAACGGCTATCTTTTGCTAATAGAGCAGCACTTGCCGGGAATGGCCGGGCATGTGGAAAAAAAACCTATTCCCTCGATTGAAGAGAGCTTTTCCTTAAAAAATGTTTATGACCGGTTACTCCTTGGCAGCATGCCTCCAGGCTTCAGCGGTGGAGAAAGGGCAGAGGATAATACTTTAAAAGTAAAAGAGAAACCTCTCCCTGCACCTGAACATCTTGTTGTGGCAAAAAACGCAACAGCAGAAGACCCGTCCGCAACTGGGGCAGAGGACACACCCCTTTCGCTGCTTACTGCTCCGGGGGTGTTACTCCCTGAAACTTATCCCCTCGGGAAAGAGGAAGCGCCGCGGGTGCTAATTTATCACACTCACACCACCGAATCCTTTCTTCCCGTTTCCGGGAAAACTTTCACCAGCGATCTGGAGCATTCTGTTGTTTTCCTGGGAGAGTATCTAGCCCAAATACTGGAGACAGAGTACGGTATCCCCGTGCTGCACCATCGGGAGATTTTCGATATGCCGCGCAGAGATGAAGCTTACGTACAGGCCCGTCCTGCGGTCACTGCCATCCTGGAGAAAAATCCCCAGATTGAAGTTGTGGTGGACTTGCACCGCGATGGGATTTCACGGGAAATCTCCACCTTATCCTTCGACGGAGCGGATACAGCCCGCATTCTTTTTGTTGTGGAAACGCGCCACGCCAACTGGAACAACAACTTGCGCTTTTCGCTGTTTCTGCAAAACATACTGGATGAAAGGTACCCCGGTCTTTGTCGGGGCACAAGGCAACAGCTTGGTACCTATAATCAGCACGTTCATCCCCGCAGTGTGCTGGTTGAGATCGGGGGGCATCATAATAACAGAGAAGAGGTGCTACGGACGATACCATATCTGGCGGAAGCCCTGGCGGAGGCGTTTCATTAAAAAATTAGTCAGAAGTGAGCATCCAGGAGTCAGAATAAAAGATACAACGAAACACAAAAGATCTTTATGCAGGGGTATTCCGTTTTGTATTCTGTTTCCCCAATCTTGAATCCTGGTCAGTTAAGAAGTATAAAAGGGTCTCCGTGGGTCAATATTAAGGCTAAAGGTTTAGAAAGGGCGGTTTGCCTTGCACAAGACCTTCGGCTTTTTGGTTGTTATGTTAGGGCTGGCAATTCTGCTGGCCTTTCTTTATGTTGGCCTTAACATGGCGGAGCAGGGAACACAAGAACTTGTTGGCATAAATCAAGTAAATCAAGCCCTGTGTTTCACCACTGTGGAAAAAGGCCTTATCATAACCTTTGCCGGCCGGGATTATACTTTGCCCTGGAAGCAGTTTAGCAAAAGTGTCCCGAATATACAAAACAAGCTGGAAAGCTGGATAGTTGGACAGTTGGATAGGAAAAGATAAAACCGGGAAAAGTCGAACATTCCAGCCATTTTCATTGTCTGATGGTGCCAGCGCCGCAGGGGACGCATGGTGGTCTGCTCAGGATAGTCAGAATAAGAGAACCTGAGTAACTTATTATTTTAGAATGAGCTGCCGATTTTAATTATAAGCAGGTATGACGCTTTTTATTGGCGAATAGCTGTAACTGCCGGAGGTCAGGAGTCAGACCCCCACGCGCCTTTGACGGCAGCACCAGCAGAGAATGAAAATAACCGCAAGTGCGCAGGCGGACAGGGTCGTCCGCCCTACGGTTCCGGTGTTGACTTTCAACTTTGGACATTTGTTTTGGACTGTATTTTCAGGGCGTACCCCTGGTTGATAAGGAGATCAACCTTATGCATAGAAGGAATCTGGAAAAAGGAGACCAACTATCACTGGCACAACTGCTTGATGGGTCAATGAGTGCCTTGCTCGCTCTGCCGGCAGGTACGAGCCTTGAACCAAAGGATTTGCATAATGACAGCAAACTAAGTGCCGTGCTACAAAACTGTTCCTCCGAGCAAAAACAGGCTGTTGAGCTAATACAGATCGCCGAAATGCAGTTGCTTACCAGAAGCTACACTGCTGCATGTAAAACTTGTAACCAACTATACTCCCTGTTAGAGGGCTTTTATGGGAAACGGCGTGCTGCTGCACAGCAGCATGCCCTGCTGAAGCGGGTTTTTGATCATGTGTGTGTAGCGCTAGGGGATTACCTGTTACGCCACAGCCTTGCCGAAGAAGCCCTTATGTTCTACGAAGAAGTTTCCAAGCGTAATCCCCAGGATACGTCAATGCTGAAAAAAAAGGGGCGGCTTTTTTATATCAGTGGGACCTCCGGTCTGTCAGAAGCGGAGCGGCTTTATCGCAAAGCGGTTAAACTTGATCCCCGTGATCTTGATAATTTTGAAAATCTGGGTAGAGTAATGGAAGCCTGGGGAGATCGGGAAAAGGACGCTGCCTTTGTCTATCGTGAAGCTCTCTCCCATTGCCGTTCAGAGTTGGAATATATCCGTTTTTACCGCCGCCTTTATGCCCTCTTCCCCGGCGATACAGATGTGGTACTGCGCCTGGGGAAGCTTTATCGGCGTCTTGGCATGTTCTCTCAGGCCAGACGCTACCTTGAGGAGACTTGGGAACGAAGCGCTAACGCCTGGGTCGCCCTCGACCTGGCCTGGTTGTACCTGCTCACGAACGAGCTACGGCGTGGTGCGGCACTCCTAAACGCATTGGATGTTACTGCAACTGTTGCCGTGGAGGGCGTCCAAGCCGCTGAGGCCTTCCACTGGAAGAAAAGTTACCTAGTGGGACTGGTCCGTGAAGAAGAGGGGGATTTTGCTGTTGCCGCGGAGTTATTCGGTGCTGTAAAACCACCTGCAAAGGTTTATTGGCCGGCACAAGCGGGGCTTGTTCGTCTCGCTCTTTACGGAGGACAGTACGCAGATGCGGAAGAGATCCTGCGAAAAATTCCTGCGTCACAGCGAACTGAACTGGAACAGGACTATTTTGAACTCTGTCGTCTTATGGAAGAAACAATGGCGGCGGAACATCCCATCCATGCGGCCGCCTGGTGCGAGGATTCGGGCAAAGTGGATCCCCATTACCAGTTGAAAATGGATATCTACCGGCGCAGCATGGGTTCCGCTTTTTGGCGAAAATATGAAATTATTGATCTACTTGGTAATGGACCGGCAAGTCAGGTATATTTGGGCAGAGAACGGGCACGGGGGGGGAAAATGGTTATCAAGTTGCTCCATGGTGAAATCCTCAGAGACCCGCAGGTTGTAAGGCGCATCCAGGGCCGCTTAAAGCTTATGCGAACCGTTGACCAACCGGGCTTGCTTTTCCCGGAAGGTGATTGCTATTACAATGGTGATTTATATTATGCCATGGGGTACATGGAGGGAGGCAATTTGGCTGAACGGCTAAAACATGCCCCTCTTCCCCTGGACTACTTAATGAAGCTTGCCCGGGAATTGTTAATAGCACTCGATTACCTTTACCGTTACAAAAAAGCACTCTTTCATGGCAATATCAAGCCGGAGAACATCCTTTTTGACAGGGAAGGTTGTGCTCGGATCAGTGATTTTGACCTGCTTGAAACCATAGAGGGGTCAAAAATATTCTCCTCCGCTGCTATACGGGATTATTCCGCTTTTAAGCGAACCTTTTTATACGCTGCCCCGGAGCGGTTTAATTGGAAATCATCCCTGCTCGGCTTTATCGCAGGACGGCGTTTGGGGGGTCCATCCCCCGAGATGGCTCTGGAGGGTGTTGATCACCGCGCGGATCTATATTCTCTCGGTGTTATCTTTTATGAGATGGCCACTGGTTTTTTGCCTTGTGGCAGAGCGGATCTGAAGTCACTCAGATCCTATCATCGCTCCACCGCCATTTCCCGGGCCCGGCGGCTTAATCCCGCTATTCCGGAAGCTTTGGATGAGGCTATTACGGGCCTTCTGCAAAAAGATCCGCGGCAACGCTTTAGTACCCCTGCTGCTGCCCTGGATCGCCTGGGAAATGCTACGCAACAATTGAAAATCCAGCGCGGAATTACTGGACAAATCTTGAAGTGAAATCTTGACAAATGAGCAGGACGGTGGTATTCTAAAGAAAAAAGGTTAGCACTCTAGAGCTTAGAGTGCTAATTTAGAAATAGGCTATAAAAGGGGGGGATGGTATGGGGCTCAGTGCACGTAAGATGGAAATTCTCCGGGCAGTGGTTACTGATTATGTTAAAACGGCCCAGCCTGTGGGCTCACGCACGATTGCCCGTCGTTACAAGATGGGGTTCAGCCCGGCAACCATCCGCAATGAGATGGCTGATCTTGAAGAGATGGGTTATCTGCTTCAACCCCATACATCGGCCGGCAGGATTCCTTCCCAAAAAGGGTATCGCTATTATGTTGATGAACTGATGCAGGAAATACAATTGGATGATGATGAAAAAAAAAGTATTCACGGGATATTCTCCTATGAAAAAATCCGGGAGGTCGAGGATATTATCCGGCAGGCCTCAAAACTCGTCTCATCACTTACCAATTATACATCTTTGATTCTCGGTCCCCGCCTTAAAAAGAGTGCATTTAAACAGTTACAGATTATGCCCATCGACAGGCAAAGAGGTTTGCTGGTACTGGTAGCTGATACGGGAGTAATCAAAAACAAGGTTATCAACCTGCCGCAGGCTCTTTCCCAGGGCGAACTGGACCGGATTGTCACATACCTTAACCGGCGGTTGGAAGGGTTAACTATAGACAGGATTACGGCACGGTTGATTCGGGAACTGCGTCGCGATTTATATTATCATATCAATTTTCTGGAGGCGACTTTTACGCTGCTGGAGGAATCACTTGCGGAAGATGAGAGCCGTGTTTTCCTCGGGGGAACAACCAATATTTTTAATCAACCTGAATTCGGCAACATAGAAAAAGTCAAGTCTTTGCTTATGCTTTTTGAACAGCATTCTCTACTGGCAAATCTGCTGTCCAGGCCGTTGACTGGTGTGGATGGCATTACAATTAAGATCGGGCGTGAGAATATCCTCGAGGAAGTACAGGAGTGTAGTTTGGTAATGACAACATACTGTCTGGGTAAAGAGGTGGTGGGGACCATTGGTATCCTTGGCCCCACACGTATGGAATACTCCCGGGTGGTAGCAGTGTTGCAGCAAGTTGTTGGCCAGTTTGAAAGGCTGTAAATCTTAGAGTTTTGGGGAAACTGTAGAAAGGGGAGTGAGTATATTGAACGAGCATAATAATTCTTACACAGATGAAGCACCGGAACATATGAGCATGGGCGAGCCTGATTCTGACAGAAAGTCCGGATCTGAAACAGACGAATATGCTGAAGCGGGTGAAGCCATGGAGCCGGAACAGTTGCAGGATAAAATTTCAGAGCTTGAGCAGGAAAAAGATGAACTGAACAAACGGTTGCTACGCCTGCAGGCGGATTTTGATAATTACCGTAAACGGTCCCGCGCCGAAAAAGACGAAATGGTTGAATATGCCACGTTTGATCTGGTACGCCGCCTCTTACCGGTGATTGATAACCTGGATCGGGCCTGTGTTGCCGCGGAGGGAAGTCCGGAAGGACTTATTGATGGGGTATCCATGATTACCAGGCAGTTAAAAGAGTTGCTGGAAAAAGAAGGAATGGAGTGCATCGATTGTAAAGGCAAACCCTTTGACCCCCAGCGTCACGAAGCCGTGTTGCGGGAGGAAAGTGGGGAGCATTCTCCTAATACCGTAGTGGACGAATTGCAAAAAGGTTATATGATGAAGACTCGGGTCTTACGGCCCAGCATGGTTAAAGTGGCGGTTGAACAGGTTGATGCATAAAGATGCATAAAAATGATATTAACCATCTAACCTACCGCCTTTATTAATATTAAAATTAAAAGGAGGGCATATTTATGTCAAAAGTAGTAGGAATTGACCTTGGAACTACTAACTCTGTGGTTGCTGTCATGGAAGGGGGAGAGCCGGAGATCATCTCCAATGCGGAAGGCAGCAGGTTAACTGCTTCCGTAGTGGCTTTTACTAAGGAGGGAGAAAGAATAGTCGGTCAGGTGGCTAAAAGGCAGGCTATTACCAACCCGGATCGTACCATTGCCTCAGTTAAAAGAGAAATGGGCAATGAATATAATGTTAATATAGACGGCAAATCTTATGGACCGCCGGAGATTTCTGCAATGATTCTGCAGAAGTTGAAAGCGGATGCAGAAAGTTACTTAGGGGAAAAAGTGGATCAAGCGGTTATCACCGTGCCGGCTTACTTTAGCGACAGCCAGCGGCAGGCTACAAAAGATGCGGGCAAGATTGCAGGGCTGGAAGTGTTGCGCATTATCAACGAGCCCACGGCTGCTTCTCTTGCTTACGGTCTTGATAAGGGGGAGGACCAGACAGTCCTGGTTTTTGACCTGGGTGGTGGTACTTTTGATGTTTCCATTCTTGAGCTTGGTGAGGGTGTTTTTGAAGTGAAGGCTACCAGCGGTAATAACCGCCTTGGAGGCGATGATTTTGATGAACGAATTGTTGAACACCTGGTAGCTGAGTTTAAAAAGGAGTCGGGTGTGGACCTGAGCAAAGACCGCATGGCTATGCAGCGTTTAAAGGATGCTGCAGAAAAGGCCAAGATAGAGCTCTCCAGCGTGACTACAGCAAATATTAACCTGCCGTTTGTCACTGCCACGGCCGACGGCCCCAAGCACTTGGATATTAATCTTACACGGGCCAAGTTAGAAGATCTTATTTCCGACCTGGTAGAGAAGACAGTAGGGCCGATGAAGCAGGCTATTGCCGATTCCGGCCTTGATCCCAAGGAGATCGATAAGGTCATTCTCGTGGGAGGTTCCACGCGTATTCCTTATGTGCAGAAAGTTATTAAAGACGTTACGGGCAAGGAACCAAGCAAGGGGGTTAACCCCGATGAGGTGGTTGCACTCGGGGCGGCCATTCAGGCCGGAGTCCTTTCCGGAGAGGTCAAAGATGTGTTGCTCCTCGATGTCACGCCCCTTTCCCTGGGGATCGAGACACTGGGCGGTGTATTTACTAAGATTATTGAAAGGAACACGACCATTCCAACATCTAAAAAACAGATCTTTTCCACCGCTGCCGACAGCCAGACCAGCGTGGAAATTAATGCCTTACAGGGTGAACGGCCCATGGCAGCGGACAACAAGACGCTGGGAAAATTTATCCTTGACGGTATTCCCCCGGCGCCGCGCGGTGTACCCCAAATCGAGGTCTCTTTTGATATTGACGCAAATGGTATCGTTAATGTCTCGGCCAAGGACCTGGCAACGGGCAAGGAGCAAAAAGTTACGATCACGGCTACTTCCGGCTTGAGCAGTGAAGAGATCGAAGATATGGTTAACCAGTCGAAAAACTATGCGGAAGAGGATAAAAAACGTAAAGAGCTTGCCGAAACCCGTAACCAGGCTGATTCACTTATTTACTCATCGGAAAAAACACTGCGGGACCTGGCTGAAAAGGTTGAGGCAGCGAAAAAGGATGAAATAGAAAAGGTCATCCAGGAACTGAAAGATGCCGTAGCGGGCGACGATGTTTCCCGCATCAAGGAAATTTCAGAAAAGTTGAGTACAACGCTGCACCAAGTATCCTCTGAGCTATATGAGCAGGTGCGTAAAGAGCAGGAAGCTGCCGGCGGGGATGCAGCCGGAGGCGCAGCAGGCCAAGGGACGGAAGAAGAAGAACAGCCGGGTGGCGGTGCAACTGACGATGGTGTAGTCGATGCCGACTATGAAGTAGTTGATGAAGAAGAGAAGAAATAAATACAAGAATCAAGAAGCAGGAGGCAGGAACCAGGAGGTAGAAGATAGATAGAAAGAAACAGTTAATGACTAACTGATACATTGTCAGCATTGAAAATATAGGTGGCGCGGCATGCCTCGCCCCCTATATTGCTGTGCATATGCAATTATCCGTACGTTAAAAGTAGTTAGGGGCGAATTGTAAATGGCCAAAAGTGATTATTATGAGGTGCTCGGGTTAAACCGCGACGCCGGGGCGGATGAGATTAAAAAGGCCTATCGCCGTCTGGCCCGGCAGTACCACCCCGATGCGAACGCCGGAAACAAAGATACAGAGGCAAAATTTAAGGAAATGAAGGAAGCCTACGATGTTTTAAGCGACCCGCAAAAAAGAAGGCACTATGATCGCTTTGGTCATCAGGATGAAGGTTTTGGCGGGGGCGGTTTTGGTGGCATGGGTGATTTTGGCTCAGGCATTGAGGATATTTTTGAGTCATTTTTCGGCGGGGGCTTCGGGGGATCACGCCGCAGCCGGCAACAGGCCGGGCCACAACGGGGAGCTGATCTGCGGTATGACATGGAGATTACTCTCGAAGATGTAGTTAAGGGTAAAGAAACACATATTAAAATTCCCCGCAAGGAAACCTGTTCTGATTGCGGCGGTAGCGGCGCCAGAGAAGGTTCTACTGCAGATACCTGTGCAACGTGCGGTGGCACTGGTCAACAGCAGGTTGTGCGTAACACGGCTTTTGGCAGTTTCGTCAGTGTCCGCACCTGTGAAACTTGCCGCGGTGAGGGACGTGTTATCAAGGATCGATGCCCTAACTGTCGCGGCCAGGGACGTATTACCCGTGATCGGGAGATCGAAGTAAAGATACCGGCGGGTGTTGAAGATGGCTCCCGTCTACGCCTTAGCGGGGAAGGGGAAGGGGGACTGCGCGGTGGGCCTCCCGGCGATCTCTATATAATTATTCATGTACGTATCCACGATACTTTCAAGCGTCGGGGCGATAACCTTAGCTGTGAGGTGCCTATTAGCCTGGTCAATGCTGCTTTGGGAGGGCCCATAGAGGTAACCACCATCGATGATGTGGCTCAGATGAATGTTCCCGAGGGAACACAAACAGGCACTGTTTTTCGACTTAAGGGTAAAGGAGTCCCCCACCTGCGAGGATATGGCCGGGGGGATCTGCTGGTCAGTGTAAAGGTGGAAATACCACGCCGTCTCAACGCCCGCCAGAAAAAGATTTTGCGCGAATTTGCTGAGGCAGGGGGCGCCAAGGTTGCCGGTCAATCGGATAAGGGGTTTTTTGACAAGATGAAAGATACTCTGGGCGGCAAGTAGCAGCTGCCCGCTTTAGGAGTCCATAATGTCAGGTGCATGGTTTTTTCATTTAACCGGGGAATTGCATAATAGCCCCGTTTCCCTGTCCAGGGAAACGGGGCAGCATATCCGTGCCCTGCGTCTGCAAGATGATGACCGGATCGTGCTAGCCGATGGCCGGGGGCGGGCCTGGCAGGCTCGTTTGGCGCTGCAGGGTGACCAGCCTCCCCTGGCTGTAATTGAAAATGAGCTGGTACAAAACAGTGAACCTCCCCTGGATGTTACCTTGCTCGCAGGAATCACCAAGGGGGAAAAAATGGACCAGATGGTACGGGCAGCGGTAGAGTTGGGGGTAAAGAAGATCATTCCGGTCCTTACCAGTCGTACAGTAGTGCAAATTTCTGAAACAAAAAGAGAGAGAAAGGGGGCGCGTTGGCAAAAAATTGCCATGGCTGCAGCGGCACTCTGTCGTCGGAGTTATCTGCCGCAGGTACATCCCCCCCTGGATTTTGATGCCATGCTACCACTTATTGCCGAAAAAGAACTTGTGATAGTCCCCTGGGAAGACGAAAAGAAAAGGGGACTTTTATCATTATTGCAAAACATAAAAATACCTCCACGGGAGGTGCTGGTTTTTACCGGACCGGAGGGGGGAATATCGGACGCGGAGATGGAGCAACTGGAAAGGCTTACACCCGTTCAACCCGTCAGCCTGGGACCTCGTATTTTAAGCGCACAGCATGCTCCACTGGCTGCACTTTCCGTGATCATGGCACTATGGGGCGATCTTGGAGGAATATGAGTGTCTCTTAAAGTGGCATTTCACACGCTTGGCTGCAAAGTGAATTATTCTGAAACAGAAGCCCTGCGGGAGCAATTCCGTAAAGAGGGCTTTTCCCCTGTTTCATTTAACGCATACGCCGATGTATACGTAATTAACACCTGCACTGTTACCCACCTTGCAGACCGAAAATCTCGACAACTGGTACGCCGGGCTAAGCGACACAATCCCCGGGGGATGGTGGTTGTATGCGGTTGTTACGCCCAGGTGGAACCGGACGTTGTTGCTGCGCTCCCCCATGTGGATCTGCTGGCCGGAACGACACAGCGCCTTTTATTACCAAATCTTGTGAAAGAAAAATTACAGGGTAAGGGGGTGAAGCGGGACGTCCAGCCTTATGGCCATAGGGCCTACTTCGAAAAATTGCCCTGGACCCCTGAACAGAGCCGCACAAGAGCGTTTCTCAAGATTCAGGATGGCTGTGATCGTTACTGCAGTTATTGTATAATTCCCCTGGCCCGGGGCCCCTTGCGCAGCCTTCCACCGCAGCAAGCTCTGGAAAGCTTGCAGGAGATTATTGACGCCGGTTTCCTGGAGGTTGTGCTTACGGGCATTCATCTTGGCCTCTATGGCGTGGATTTAACGCCCTCCACCAGCTTGGCCGCCTTTCTGGACAAAGCGGTGCGGCTCCCAGGTCTGCAGCGTCTCCGCCTTAGTTCGCTCGAGCCTGCTGATTTCAGTAATGCACTTATTACTGTCATAGCTGACAATAATAGTATTTGCCCACACCTGCACATTCCTCTGCAGAGCGGTGATGATACCATTTTACATAGCATGGGACGGTCATATGACACCGCCTTTTTTCGGGGTCTGCTAAGAGATCTACGCAACGTTCTGCCGGACTTGGCGGTAAGCACTGATATTATCGTCGGCTTCCCCGGCGAAGCGGAAGAGCATTTTAAAAACAGCCTTGCCTTTGTGGAAGAATGTGCGTTTAGCCGTCTGCACGTATTTCCCTTTTCACCACGGCGCGGTACCCGGGCGGCAAAAATGGTCCCGACGGTTCCCCCTGCGGTTAAAAAGGAACGGAGTAACAGTATGCTCATCCTGGGCAAAACACTTTCTCAAAATTACCGTCAGAACTTCGATGGCCGCACCTTCCCCGTTCTTTTCGAGAAAATTATTAACAATGGGGAAGAAAAAGAATTCCCGACTAACATGCTGCTGGAGGGTTTAACCTCCCATTACCTGCGTGTTCGCGTCCACACCACTTCAGACCTGCGTGGTCAGCTACGTAACGTTTTACTCCAATCCACCAATGAAGAATACCTGGAAGGTACCATTCAATAAAACTGGAAAAAATGGTAATATTGCCTTGTTCTTACTCCTGGTTTTTGATTGCTGAATTCTGTTCTCCATGTCATATTCGTTCTTCTCCTTGCATATGATTTTGGGAAAGATAAGTATTTATGCGGAGGGGAGAATGATGAAGAAGAAAGGTAAGTTCTTTGTTGTTGAGATGCGGCGCCTGATCCCGTTGGTGTTTCTATTGGTATTGCTTCTCAGTCTGACAGTTTACGACAATTTTTTCCGAGCGGAGCAAGTGGTTGCACCTCCCGAGGAGCCCGGAGGTATAATGTTTACTACCACGGACAGCGGCATTATTTCTTCACCCGTTTCGTTTAATCTCGTTACTGATTATGAAGAGTGGGCCAGGGTTTCCCAGGATATGGGTTTGGCTCTTCCCGATTACCCCTTTAATGCAGCCCAGGAAATCGCCGTTTTTGCTGTAAATGGAGAAATCCAGAACATGGATGTGCTCCCTGCCCTTGATGATGGTGTGGACATTCGTGTTCAGGTAGAACCGAAAGAGAAATATTTCCATGTAATTACAGTTGATCGCCGGGATGTTGATCACGAAGGTGCAGTTTGGAATTTTGTAGATAACGAGAACAGGTTGTTGAGCCGCATCGTTCCCTTCTGGGAGAGAGAAGAAGAAGGTGAAGATGATGAGGAAGAGGAAGAGGAAGAAGAGGTAAAATAAAACCACTGGCCGGACGATTGGGTTTATTATAAGCGAAGCTGTGGGGACGGACTATAGGACGGGGACATACCTTTAGTAGATGCCGGAATGTCCCCAAGTGGAACCCCTCGGGGAATGTCCCCAGGCAGGAGTCTCTGTAGCATAGCGGGATGACGATAGAACTGCTTCGTGGAGTAACAATAAATTGTCCTTACTGATTTTCTTCTTTTTGTATTGCTGCCTGGCTTTCCTCTGCTGCAGGTGCAGTATCAGACGGCTGATTCTGGAGTTCTTCCATCAATTCTGAAGAGAGAAGCGGTTCCATGGCTTCTCCAATGATCTTCTGAATGTCTGAGACCATGATGCTGAAGCGGTATTCCGCTTCAAGAAACTCTTTAACTAAGAGGTTAAGTCCAATAACCTCCAGTAACTGAGAAATATGTTTTTCCTGTTCCGATGAAACATCCAGTCCGGCCATTTTCTGTTTTTGCAATTCCCACTGGGCTTTGCGAAAATCGGCAAGCATCTCTTTCGCATGTTTGTCCTTGTCCAGTTTTTCCTTTACTATTAGGAAGTTCTTAAACTCCGGTGTTCCTTTAATAGCCCGGGCCAGTGCATGTGCCTGATCATGAACGCTCAATATTTTAACAACTCCCTAATGCAAGATTTAAGAAGCAAGAGGCAGGAGGAGAAAATCCATTACCCTTTTGTATGTTTTGAGTATTCTTGCCTTTTCTGTGTGTTTTGTGGGAATCCCTTGAT
>SKTJ01000015.1 GCA_007122565.1 Syntrophomonadaceae bacterium
GGCTATTAACTACCATGGGTTTGAGCAATATCTCCTACGGACTGCCCCTGCGTACTCTGGTAAACCGTACTTATCTGACGCTGGCCATATTTGCAGGGTTGGATTCGGCCCTGATCAACCCGCTGGACAAGGCAGTAATCAGCTCCATGCACGCCGCCCTTTTGGGCCTCGGAAAAGACCCCTACTGCGGCAAGTATCTGAAAGCCTTTCGTAAGGACAGTTTAGTGGTTTGAAGTTTAAAGGTTTAAAGGTTGGAAGGTTGGAAGGTTGGTTCGCGGGCGGACAGAGTCGTCCGCCCCTACGCCTGACCTTCGCCTATCCAACTACCTAACTATCTAACTGCCTAACTGGTATCTTGAGGCGGTAGCGGCCCAGGCCGAAGGCGGCTTGTGCACCCAGGTTCATATATTCACCCAACTTGAAGAGGGGTAGAAAATCCGGGTCCAGATTGCTGTAGCCAACTTCACCCAGAAGGCCCACCGCTTTTCCGTATACACTACCCCGTTTCTCCCCCGTATTAAAACGGGTGTGATCCTTTACTGTCTGCACCTTATCCGCTTTTCTCAGAAGCTCTCTGTAATTAATATCCATTTCTTTATAGTTATGAAAGAAGTAGTAGAGCAATGAAGCTTTGCGGAACAACTCACGCACCAGGACAGGAAATAAAGGTTCCTGCATGTCTTCCCCCTGTACCTGCAGTCCGGTGGGTGTTAAAAAAAGGATTTGGAAACGTTTTAGTGGCCTTTGTGCCTCTGACCACGCCTCCAGTTTCGACCCACTGATAAATAAATCCGTTTCGGTAAGCTGTTTATTGCCATAGTTATAAACGGTCTGTTCTGTCCCACTTAAAGGGCAAAGAGACAACACGCTCCGCAGTGAAAAGTGCCCCCCTGACGCCAGGCCCTCCTCTCCCAACTCCCGCATAGCAATGATAAACTTATCTAAAAAGGAGATCCCCTGACCAGCCAGCGCCAGGTGAAAGTAAATATTTTCGCCTGTCACATAGTCCGTCTTCTTTTCCGGTGGCGGGTGCCAGGCAACAGGTGGGGGTATGGGATGAAAATTACGGTAACTTAAAGGTCCCGCCTCCACCTCTTTAAAGAGAAAGGCATATGGGCAGGTGGTTCTTGCCAGACAACGGCTGACACACTCCCGTCGTGCTGTTATGCAACTGTGTCGGCGCAGCAGAGTTTCAAATTTTTCCTGCCGTAAAAGGTCTCCCTTAAAAGGAGGAAGGACAAGTCCCCCTTCCCCCACCTGCAACGTAAAACGATAGTAAGCAAGACGAAAATCACTAAACATATACCAAAACCTCATTCTAACTGCTCAGGTATAATTTGCAGCGGGGTGCAGGATACCTGTTCGAAACCGCAGTCTCAAGTTAAAGATACAGGGGTTGCCTTTGCCGACCCGGCCCACATGCTTTGGCTCGCTGCGCTCAAACACGTAGCATGTGGAAACCCCGGTCCGGCAAAGCCTTTTGATCGAGCCTGAACGGTTACTCACAGGTAACCCTGAACCCCTTTATGCTATTTTCAAGAGTGCTGAGTTGTTACCCCTCATAAATATCGTTGTTCTTACCTTGCAACAACTTTTGTATTATTTCCCCTTTAGATGATGTAAATCCTGCCAAAATGAAATGATAGTAGTATAAATCGCTTCTTGCTTCTTGCCCTATTCGTTCTATTATGGTAGAATGTATATGTTGGAGGTGCGTGTAGATGAAAAACGTGCAAATTAATATTTCCATTCCCCTGAACTGGAAGGCAGAGCTTGAGAATCTGGCACGAATTTATGCGGTGGAGGAAGAACAGAGCCTTACGTACCTGGATCTGATTCGCAGGGCAATCCAGGAGAAGTACGGGTTGAAAGAAGATGCATGATTACCGCAGTCACGGATTCGGTAAATATGCCCTTCACTACCACCTGCTCTGGTGCCCCAAAGAGGGATTGCCCATAAAAGAAAATAAGCTGGAACAACCGCTGTCAGCGATTATCAGAGAAGTCTGCCGCACCAGCGGGTATGAATTGTTAACGCTTGAGGTGCAGCCGAACTTTATCCACGTATCTTTGTCGGTCCGGCCCACCGTGGCCCCGGCTGATGCGGTGCGAACGCTAAAGAGTCTCTGTACAATCCGCTTGCTCCATCTCCATCCAGAATTAAAAAATTATTATTCCGTTTACGGATCCATCTGGAAAAAAGGGTATCTGGTTAGTACGGGGAAAATATTTAATCCCGAAGTAATTTGGCAGGAAATTGATAGGTAAATCGCAGTTGGAAAGTTGGAAAGTTGGACAGTTGGACAGGAAAAGATAAAGCCCCAAAATGCCAGCCTTAAAGACCGTCGTTTCCAACTTCTAACCTCAAACATTTGCCTTTTCCGTACAAAACAAGGGACGGGCCTGACGCGTCAGCCCGCTACTAGGCAAGCCGTTTCCATTGTCTGATGGTGCCATTGGAACAGTGGCATAGCCGTCTATCCCGGCTAAAATATGTTACGAACAATATAAAATAGGGAGGTGAACCCCGCCGCTACAGTGGCCGGGGGATTATTATGGATCTGAACCGTTATACCAATAAAGTAAGAGAGGCGATCGCCGCTGCTCAAAGTGGGGCAGCCCGTTTTCATCACCAGCAAATTGACTGTGAGCACTTGCTGCTGGCCCTGCTGCAGCAGGAGGACGGCATGGTGCCGCGCATTTTTTCACGGGCCGGTGCTGACAACACCTCTATGATCAGTGAACTGGAAAGTTATCTTTCCAAACAGGCCAAGGTTTACGCAGGCGCTGGAACGAGTGAACAAGTTTACCTGAGCCCGCGTCTGGCCCGTGTTCTTGAACAGGCTAAAAAAGAAGCTTCATCTTTTAAAGACGAGTACATCAGCGTGGAACATCTGCTGCTGGCCCTGCTTGAAGCGGATAAAGGAGAAGCTGTTAATATTTTGCAGCGGGCCGGCTTAAGCAGGAGCACCCTTCTGCAGGCCCTGCAGGCAATCCGCGGTAGCCAGCGGGTAACCAGCGAGGATCCGGAAGCTACTTTTGAGGCCCTCACCAAGTACGGTAAGGACCTCACGGAGATGGCCGCAGCGGGAAAACTGGACCCGGTAATCGGTCGCGATGAAGAAATCCGCCGCGTTGTTCAGGTCCTTTCCCGCCGTACGAAAAACAACCCGGTGCTCATCGGTGAACCGGGTGTAGGTAAGACAGCCATTGCCGAAGGACTGGCCCAGCGTATTATTAAAAACGATGTGCCCGAAGGATTAAAAAACCGGCGTATTTTTTCCCTCGATATGGGAGCGCTGCTCGCAGGAGCAAAGTACCGCGGAGAATTCGAGGAACGGCTTAAAGCGGTGCTTAAGGAAATTCAGGATTCGGGCGGTGAGATTATACTTTTTATCGACGAGTTGCATACGGTGGTAGGCGCAGGAGCTGCAGAGGGAGCCATGGATGCGGGCAATTTGCTGAAGCCCATGTTGGCCCGGGGTGAACTGCATTGTATCGGGGCCACCACCCTATCTGAATATCGGAAGCATGTTGAGAAAGACGCTGCTCTGGAACGGCGTTTTCAGCCTGTTCTGGTAAACGAGCCCGGCATTGAAGACTCTATCTCCATTCTGCGAGGACTGAAGGAGCGCTATGAGTTGCATCATGGCGTACGCATCAAGGACTCGGCTCTGGTGGCTGCAGTTACACTGAGTCAGCGTTATATCAGCGACCGCTTTCTGCCGGATAAAGCCATCGACCTGGTTGACGAGGCCGGCGCCCTTATTCGCGCCGAAATTGACAGCATGCCCTCTGAACTGGACGAAGTAACACGGCGCATCATGCAGCTGGAGATCGAACGGGAGGCGCTGAAAAGGGAAACAGACGAGGCTTCAAAGCAACGTTTGCTAAAGGTGGAAGAAGAGCTAGCCAACTTAAAAGAAGATGCTTCCGCCCTTAAAGGGCGCTGGGAAGAAGAAAAAGAAGCAATTTCACGGCTACGGCAGATTAAAGAAGAAATTGAAGAAACAAGGCTGGCCATGGAGAAGGCTGAGCAGGAATACGATCTGAACAGATTGGCTGAATTGCGTTACGGAATAATGAGCCAGCTTGAGCAAAAGCTTCAGGAAGAAGAAAAAGAGCTACAGGAGCAAAAAAGCCTGCGCCTGCTTAAGGAAGAGGTGGACGAGGAGGATATCGCCCAGGTAGTAAGCCGCTGGAGTGGTATTCCGGTGAGCAAATTATTGGAAGGGGAGCGGCAGAAAATCCTGAACCTTGCGGACCGGCTGCATGAGCGGGTAGTGGGACAGGATGAAGGGGTAACTGCGGTGAGTGAAGCAGTACTGCGGGCCCGTTCCGGCATCAAGGATCCGGACCGGCCCATTGGTTCCTTTATTTTCCTCGGACCAACCGGTGTGGGGAAAACAGAACTGGCACGTTCCCTTGCCACAGTGCTCTTTGACGACGTAAACGCCATGATCCGCCTCGATATGTCCGAATATATGGAGAAACACTCGGTGGCGCGACTGATCGGGGCCCCGCCCGGTTATGTGGGATTTGAAGAAGGAGGGCAGCTCACCAATGCCGTGCGCCGGCGTCCTTTCTCCGTAATTTTATTTGACGAAATTGAAAAGGCACACCAGGATGTTTTCAATTCCCTGTTGCAGATTCTCGATGATGGTCGTCTCACCGATTCCCAGGGACGCACTGTTGATTTCCGCAACACAGTGATTATTATGACTTCCAACCTGGGAAGTGAGATTATCATGGAGGCGGGAGATAAAGGGAGCGCCAGCGTAGAGCAGGCTCGCACACAGATAATGAGCCGCGTCCGTACCTTTTTCCGGCCTGAATTCCTGAACCGGGTGGACGAGATCGTTATTTTCCATCCTCTGAACAGGGAACAACTTAAAAAAATAGTGGAAATCCAGGCCGACCGTCTGTTACGGCGCCTGCAGGATCAGCATATCACCCTCGAACTGACCGCGGAAGCCCGGGAATTTCTGGCTGAAGCCGGTTACGATCCGGTTTACGGAGCAAGACCGCTGAAACGGGCCATTCAAAAACAACTGGAAACACCACTGGCGCATCAACTCCTCGAGGGCCGTTTCAAAGAGGGTGACCGCGTTATTGTAAGTGCAGGGGAAGAAGGCCTGAACTTCCTGAAGGAAGAGGAGAGTATTTAGCTTTTCCAGCAGGGGATAACAACGGGCGGCCATAAACGGCCGCCCTTAACCTTTCAGGCGGGTATAGATCCCGCCCCTGGATTCGGTTTTTTCTTTCGCCTTTCCTGCTCCTCTAGTTTCTCTTGCCTCTTGTTTCCTGCTTCTTGCTTCTTGTTATACTTAAATCCCGATTCCAAAGATACCGAATTGTAAATAGAAAAGGACAACCAGAGCCCCGGCCAGAATACCCATAATCAAAATCACATCAAAATCAATATTGGAGAGGTTTATAAAACGTAAAGTATCCGATTTACCCGGACGGTAATCAAGACCCTGCAGTATACTGAAACCTGTTTGAAAAACAACGCTGAAACCTTTTCCTACCGCACCGAGAATGCTCACAAATACATTGCTGATACCATTCCACAGGGAAACCATCATCTTACCAAACTGGGTGGCAAAAAACTCCTGTCCCATCCACGCCGGGATACTCATGCTGAATAATCCTGATTTTAAACCGATAGCAAAGGCAAGCGCCCCAAGGCCGAGCACAACAAGGGAAGAAATAATATCACTTGCTGCAAAAAAGTTTATCCCCACAATATGGTGTTCAATGAAACCTGGGCAGAAAACAAAGGTACTTACTGAAGGGATGATCAGCATGTTTAATAAATAACCAGGGTTGAAGCCGATAAAAACAATCATCACGGCCAGCATAGCCATACCGAGCTTCATAGAGCGTGGTTCGCCCTTAATCTTATTAATACTGTCAGCCAATTCTTCCGGCGGACGCCTAAGGAAGACGAGATAGATAAACTTCAGGTAATAAAGCACCGTCCCCGCCGCGCTGATCATAAAGATACGCTCCGCCTCCAGCAGCGCTGTTACACCATAATGCTCGTAAGCCTCCACAAGGGCATGGTGAAGCAGGGTTTTACTGGCGTAACCGTTAAAAAAGGGAAATCCCGCAATCCCCAGGGAGGCAATGATCACCACCAGAGTGGTAAAGGGAAGTTTCTTCCATAATCCCCCCAACTTGTACATATTCAGTTCTCCCAGCTTGTAGGCGATCACGCCTGCCGCCAGGAAGAGGGCCGATTTGAAGAGGGCGTGATTGATGATGTGATAGGAAGCTCCAGCCATGCCCATTGCGCCTTCATACTTCAGATATCCGGCCACACCAACTCCCACCAGGATAAAACCCATCTGGCTGATGCTGCTGCAGGCCAGCATTTTTTTAATGTTCTCCTGGATAATCGCCAGGATAACACCCATGAACATGGTTACAATGCCAATCCAGATAATCACGTAACCCATCCCTGAAACCATGGACCAGAATTCCGTGTAAAGGCCACTCACATGCTGAGCCACGCTGGGCCCCAGGGAAGGAATAAGCATCACATTAACAACACTGATAATCCCGTATGCCCCTGTCTTGATCATTACCCCTGAAAGGAGAGCACTCGCCGGTGCAGGGGCAACGGGGTGGGCACGGGGCAACCAGATATGCAACGGCGCCATCCCGGCTTTGATGCCAAAACCGATGATCATGAGGATGGCAGCAATGGGCACGACAATATCTATTCCCGGTGCAGTCATGGTTGCAGGGGCAATAGCCAGGGTGCCATTGCGGAAGTAAAACAAAGCCATCCCGGCAAGGATACTCATTCCACCGGCCACACCTAGATAAAGATAAAGATCACCGGCACTGTAAGCTTCATCCGTCTGCGTATGTACTACCAGCACATACGATGAAATGGACATAATCTCGAAAAAGAGGAGCAGGCTCAAAAAATCACCGGCCAGGGGGACACCCACCGTGCCGGAGAGGGTGAGCAGCAGGATACTGAAAAAACGGCCCCTGTTTTGCTCATGCTCCATGTATGAAAGAGAGAATATAGTGGCGGCCAACCAGACAAAGCAAGCGATCAACGCCACGATAAAGCTGAAACTGTCCACACGGAATGTGAGATTCAACGGCGAAACAATATTAAATAACTGAAAACTGATCACCTGACCACCCGAGACGACCGGGTACATTGACAATATAACAAACAGGGTGGCTCCTGTAATCACGGTGGCTGCAAAATTACGCCACCACGAAGAATAAAAGGATATAATGGCTACAATCCCCGCACCAACAGCGGGAATCAATACTGCCAGCAGTGGCAGGATGGAGAGATCAAAACCCTGGAACATTTAACTCCCCCTCCCCGGTTACAGACCGGATAATAAACTACCGATTAATATTTATTCAGGTATTCAGTACTCAGGTTTTCCCCTATCCGGACTTCTGAATCCAGACTACTGTTATTTATTAAAATAGGTAATCCACCACTGTCTCCACAAAGGGGACGGTGAGATCAAGCTTAATTCCCACCACAATGGAGGTTAGTGCCAACAAGACAATGGGTACCAACATGGCAAGGGGAGCTTCCAGTTGCTTGGGCGGCTCGAAATCCCCTTTTTTAAAAAAAGCGGCTGTCACAATGGGGAAAAAGTACATTGCATTTAAAAGTGCACTGGTGATCAGGATAATGACAAAGATAGGCATCCCTGCATCAAGGCTTCCCCCCATCAGATACCACTTTGAGATAAAGCCGTTAACGGGCAGAATTCCCACCATGCCGATACTGCCAATGGCAAAGGCAAGCATAGTAATAGGCATGCGCCTTCCCACACCATTAAGCTCGCTAATATACTTCTTCCCTGTTACTGTGATGATCGCCCCCGCACAAAAGAAGAGAGTAATCTTAAGCAGAGCATGGTTAATGATATGGAGCAAGCCGCCGGTGAGGCCTAATGGAGTCAACAAACCGGCTCCCAGTGTAATATAACCGAGCTGGCTGATCGTTGAGTACGCCAGACGCCGCTTTAATACATCCTGGCGCATAGCAATTATGGAAGAGAGAACAATCGTAAAAGATACGAGGACGGCAACAAAGATACCCAGATTTAGCTCCACCATGGTTTCCGTGCCGAATATGGAGTACATTACGCGCAAGATACCGTAAACCCCTGATTTAACCACGGCAACAGCATGCAACAGGGCACTTACCGGGGTGGGGGCCGCCATGGCGGAAGGCAGCCAGGAATGGAGTGGCATTACTGCAGCTTTAACACCAAAACCAAGGATATATGCAACAAAAACTGTAATCAGCAGCAGGGGTGCTGTGCGGGCAACTTCGGCCATAATCCCCCCCTGAGTAAAGTCCAGTGTTCCCACCAAGCCATATGTAATGAATAGGGAATAGAGGACCAACCCGGCACCAAAAAAGCTATAAATCATATAGCGTTTACCGGCGTTTTGCGCTTCCGTATTACCCTCATGCACTACAAGGGGGTAGGTTGCCAGTGTAAGTAACTCGTAAAAAAGGTAGAGAGTAAAGAGGTTGGCTGCAAAAGCAATTCCCATGGTAATCCCAAGGGAAAGAAGATAAAAAATAAAATACCGCCTGCGGTTGTGTTCATGGGCCATGTATCCGGTGGAATAAAGAACAGCAAAAACCCAGAGGATGGATGCAGTCCCGGCAAAGAGAGCCCCCAGGGGGTCAACACGGAAGGAAAGCTCCAGACCCGGCAAAATATCAACAATCTTGTTGTAGACAATATTCCCTTTGAGCACCAGCTGCACCACAGTGATAACAACCATTGCCGTGGCAAAACTGATCACAAGGGCCAGCATATTTCGAATTTTATCCTTAGCTTCCGGAACAAATAATAACAAAATGGCGCCCAAAACAGGAATAACCACAGCAACCAGCGGTAAACTGGATACAATCTCCAACTCAGACACCTCATTTCCAGCTCATCTTATGCTAACTCTCCTGTTACATTCATTACTCTACATTAATCATTATTTATTCTTCTGGCATAACATTTTACAATGCATTAGGATGGGTGGTTTTCAGTCTTTTATTCTGATTACTGACTCCAGGGCATTACCACTATTTATCGCTTTTTACCCCCCAAAGTACCATGATACATATCACTGCTGTGAAAATAACGGTAGTCTCCAGCAGCGTATCGTATGCCCTGTAATCCAGCAGGATATTAGTTACATAATTGTAACCGCCACTCTCCGTTACACCCACATCCACATAGCGCCGCATCACATAATTGTTGGTGGGATTATCGAGCTGTCCGTAAGGGGGCATCTCCAAAACGGTCATGAAGAGAACAATGCCCACCACTGCAACCAGAAGAACGATCAACCCCACATAAAGGATCTCCTGCCAGTTTACCGTCATTTGGGCCGCCTCCCCACTTTTGTTACCACCGTGATCATCAAAATGGAAACCCCCACACCAACCGCAGCCTCCGTGATGGCAATATCGGGAGCGTTAAGCTGTTGCCAGACCAGGGACATGATTGTGCTGTAACCTCCGAAAATAATAACAACATAAAGAAGATCCTCAAAGATAAACACGGATAGCGCAGCCAAAACAAGGAGCAGCAGCAGGATAAAGAGCATCAGCTCGTGAATGACTACCATTTAAGAACCCCCTTCTCCAAGATCCCCTTCATCGTCTTCTTCCTCATAATAAGCATTGATCACAAAGCTGTCCTCCGAAAGGGGTGTGCCCCGCACGTATGCTGTTTTCGTTATGAGGTGAGTCATTACGGGATTAATGGCCAGTGTAAAAATGATCATGAGCAGAAGCTTAACCACATTGGTCGTTCCCGGGACAATCAGCACCATGCCGAGGATAATCATGCCGGAACCCATCGTATCGCACTTGCCAAGTGCATGCAGGCGGTTATAGATATCCGGCAGGCGGATTAGCCCTACCACACCCACGATGAGGAAGAAAAGCCCTCCAAATAAAAGTATTATGGCCAGAATTTCTCTAACGAGCATATACCCGCTCCCCCTGTTAACCGTTTATTATTGGACTAAAGAAGCCGCCCCTCCCGCAGGAACTTTAAAATACAGATGGTGCCGATAAAGGCCGCCAGGATAAAGACCAAGGCAATATCAAGATAAAGATAATTACGGTTTTGATAAGAAAAGATTACAGTATAGCACACCACCATGGTTACAATCATGTTCATGGCCGCGATACGATCCATTGCCGTTGGCCCTTTAAGCGCCCGGTAAAGGGTAAGTATCCCCAAGATACCCAGCGAAACTACCATGATATTCATCACCGAATCCATCATTCAGCAGCACTCTCCTCAATGTCTTTCATGATATCGTAGAGATACCAGTTGCGCACGCCGAAGGCGTGGTGCTTGGTCATACCGTGTACCAGCAAACGGTCTCCATCCAAATCCACGGTAATCGTCCCCGGGGTCATGGTAATGGAGTTGGCGTAGAGGACACGTGTCAAATCCTTTTTTAAATTGTAATTGAGCACAAGCAAACCGGGAGAGATGGGCATCTTTGGACTGAGTACGATATAAGCAACGGAAAAATTAGCCTTGAATATCTCCAAGCTGAGGAAAAACAGATAGCGCAGCAGCAACTTTGCCTGATGCCAACTGAAACGGGTGCGGCCTACTTCATGCAGGGTCATTTGGGACCAGAACAAAGTAAGAATCCCCATCAGGAATATGCCGGAAATAAAGTGCTGCCAGTCAAAGCTGCCGGAGATCAGGAGCCAAAGCCCCATAAGTACCGTCATAATAAGCAGTGAACCAGGTATGTCCCGCGAAAAACGTTTTAAGATAAGGCGATTTATAAACATAGGTCCAACCTCCCGGGAATAAGAAATTAAATAATTACAGAATCATTCTGCTGACAGCCCGCTCCAGAAAATCAAGGGTTCCACTGGGGAAAATCCCCATGTAGAGAATCCCCAGCGCCATAATTACAATGGGTATCAGCATTGTTACGGGCACCTTATCAAACTCCAGTTTCACATTATGGCTTGAGGTGAAATATGCCTGCCAGACAATGGGGAAATAGTAGGCGGCGTTGAGCAAGCCACTAAGTACGATAAGGATGATAAAATATGGGTTATTCGCTTCCAGGCTGCCCATAGCCAGACCGTATTTGGTGATAAACCCGCCAAAGAGAGGGATCCCCACCATGGAAAGGGCCGCTACCGTAAAAGCTGCCATGGTTACCGGCATCTGGTAGCCCAGACCGGAGAAGTGGGTTACTTTTTTGCGGCCGGTCTGGTAATAAATAGCGCCGGCAGAAAGGAAGAGACAGATCTTCATAAACGCATGGATAATGATATGGAGCAGGGCCGCCACAATGCCCCAACTCGTCCCCAGGCTGAACCCGAGAAAGATATAACCAATCTGCGCTACCGTGGAGTAAGCAAGTCGCCGTTTCAGGTTAAGCTGGACGAAGGCAAAGAGTGACCCGCCGAGAATAGCCATGGAAGCGAGCAGCAGGATAAGGTAGCGCATGTATGACTCGTGAAAAACCTCAAACCCGAACACCAGGAAATAGATGCGCAGCATGGAAACGATATAAACCTTTACCACGAGGCCTGAAAGAATGGCACTGGAGGAGGAAGGAGCGGATGAATGGGCATCAGGCAGCCAGATATGCAACGGGAAGAGAGCTGCTTTTACTCCCAGTCCCACCGTAATAAAACTCATGGTGGCCCACATGAGGAAAGGATACTGCTCCCGTACCTGCACCAGTTCTGCAGCCACATATGAAATATTGAGGTTTCCCGTGACCTGGTAGAGGAACCCGATGGCAAAAAGAAGAAAACCCGACCCCAACGTGGCCAGCAGTAAATAGCGCAGACTGGCTTCGGTGGATAGTTTTTCTCCCTTGGCCACCACTAAGCCGCAGGCACCAAGACCTGTCACCTCCACCATGACGTATAGATTAAATAAATCATTGGTTATAACCATACCAATCATAGCTGACAGGGTTAAAAGGTAGAGTGTGTAGTACCAGCCCGTAGCCTGCTCCGGTATCTCTTTATGGAGCGATTTCATGCTGAAAAGAAGGATAACGAGGGAACATCCCGTAAGCAGCAGTAACATCATCGCCCCCAATTCGTCGATGACAAGCTCGATACCCCAGGGCGCTATCCAGCCACTCACAGCATAATGTATGACCTCCCCTGCCATCACGCGCAAGGTTAGCAAATAACTGATATAAAAACCATAAGCTACAGCGGCAATGGCTATATAGGCACAGAACTCTCTCTTCCAACGGGCAAAAATAGCCAGCATGAAAGCGACAATCAATGGAATCATTACAACACTAAACGGCATTAATTTCTGGAAATGCTCCATGCCGGCACTCACCTCATTCGCATAATATCCTGTGCGTAAATAGTTCCATAGAACTGATAAAGTTTAACGATAATGGCCAAAGCAAAGGCAGTAACACTGAAGCTGACCACGATTCCCGTAAGCATCAGCGTGGAAGTCAGGGGGTTGATGTAGATAACATCTGCCGGCAGGGCAGGGTCATAAATAGGAGCCACTCCACCATCAATATTGCCCACAGCAATAAAAAAGAGAAAGATACTCGTCTCCATGATATTGATGCCGATAACCTTCTTAACAAGGTTATGCTGGGTGAGAATACAGAGGCAACCCAGGCAAAAAAGAATAATGGAAATAAAGTAAGGATAATTAAGTAATAGTCTCGATAATTCCACTAAAACTCCCCCTCTACCAGCAGGTAAAAGATACTGAGGATAGTGCTGGCCACCAACAGGCCGATACCGAAATTGACAACAGTAATAATACCAACGCTGAACAGAGTGCCGGGCGCACCCACTTGACCTGTCGCCTCCTTCGGGAGAAGAAACTTTACCCCCTCTATCATACCGCCGATTACGATTAAAACTGTGGCTACATCAAGAGGCAGGCGCCGCAGTTTAGCCTTTTTTTCGAAACCGAAAATCAGGAAATAAAGCAACAAACCCATTCCCAGGACCATGCCCCCGGCAAATCCCCCTCCCGGTGAGAGGTGTCCGTGCAACACGATATAAAAGCCGTATAGCAGGATTACCAGCAGGATGTAGCGGAAGACAATCTTTGTAATATAATCATCCACGCACACCACCCCTTTACATCGTATTTATTGTTACACATTTCACAATCTAAAAATACTTCGCTGCATTTAAAAAATTCCCATATAAGAGTTAATTCAGCCTAAATTCCGACTTTTTATTACTCACATAAAACAGTTCGCCCTCTTGTTCCTTTTTCCTGCTTACTTTAAATAAAAGACCGAAAAAAATTGTACTGCTCAGAATTTAGGAGTCAGCATAAAGTAAGTAAAAACGAAGTGATATTAGTGATATTTATGAAACGGCTCTTTCGTAGTAAACTATTGAAAAGCTGGAGTAGAATACCTGGGGTAAAAAAATAGCTAAGCTTAGTCTTTTTTAGTTGCGGGCATGAATGATGCGCAGGCCTTCCAGTGTGAGAAAATAGTTGACTTCTTCAATCGTTTCCGATTCCCTGGCAATGAGGCCGGCAAGCCCCCCAGTGCCAACGACAAAAGGCTTGCCCCCAAACTCCCTGATCATGCGGCGTACAATACCGTCAACCTGCCCTACGAATCCGTAGTAAATACCTGCCTGCATACTCACAATGGTATCCTTACCAATAACGCGCCGCGGTTTAACAAACTCTACCCGTGGCAGCTTGGCAGCCTTCTGAAAGAGAGCTTCCGTCGAAATACCGATACCGGGGGCAATTGCTCCTCCTAAATATTCATTTTTTTCGGAAATTGCACAGAAGGTAGTGGCCGTGCCAAAGTCGACAATAATAAGCGGCCCCCCGTATAGATCTATGGCAGCCACAGCATTGACAACACGGTCAGCCCCTACCTCCCGCGGATTATCCATAAGGATATTCAGCCCGGTACGGATTCCCGGGCCCACAATCAGCGGTGATACCTGAAAATATTTCTCCCCCATCTTCTCCAGTGGATAGTGTAGGGTGGGCACAACTGAAGAAATAACGATAGCAGAAATGCTTTTTGATTTAAAACCGCTCTGTTGAAAGAGGTTAAGCACAATGACGCCGTATTCATCATCCGTTTGTTCACGGTTTGTAGAGATACGCCACCATTTCTTCAGCGTTTCTGCCTCGTAAACTCCAAGCATTATATTGGTATTTCCCACATCTATGACCAAAAGCAAAGTAATTATCACCTCTGTAAACATATCCGCAGGCCATCCGCAACCCTGCATTATCCTGCAATACTGCACTCCGATTCTAAGTTTACACCATTTCTGTAAAATAAAAAAGGGGTAATTTATTAGTAATACTTAGGTATTCAGAATCCAGGACCCAGATTCAGAATTAAAATCATTTTCCGGGTGTAACTGTCCCGAAAACGTCAGTATCAGTGCAATAAGGTACCGTGACTGCTAAGATCGATTTTTAGCAGCCTGTCAATTTAAAAATTTGCCTGCTATTTCAGCTATGCAGCAGCTTCCAGGGTTACCTTAAAACCAAGTGATTCCAGACGTTTCAGCGCGTTATTTACCACATAGTTCTTTTTGCGCTCGTCAAAGTAATTAGCACCAAGCTCAATATAGGGCTGATGCTTCTTCAAGATGTGATACGCAATAACCAGAATAGTATGACCTACAGCAACAGCTGCACGGTTAGCACCCCTGCGGGCAGCTATGCGATGATACTGAGAGGAGAGGTAGGTGTTTTTAGTTCTTGCTGCCGATCGGGCAGCTATGACAAGTGTTGCTCTTAGGGACTTATTCCCTTTGGTAGTTCGACCAGATTTGCGTTTGCCGGCGCTTTCGTTATTGCCTGGTGACATCCCCGCCCAGGACGATATATGACCATGAGAAGGAAACTGTCCCATATCCGTGCCAATTTCGGCTACGATCTCTTCGGAGGTCCTGCGGCCAACACCGGGTATAGTGTCAAGGAGCTCCAGTTCTTGCTCAAAAGGGTGCATACGTTCTCCAATCTCCCGGTCAAGTTCTTTGATCTGCTCGTCTAAAAAATCAATGTGCTTAAGTTGAGCCGACAAGATCATTTTCTGGTGCGGTCCCACCAAACCGATTAAGGCTTTCTCCAGCTCTTTGCGCTTGTTCTTCATTCTACCCTTGGCCAGTTTGGCAATGACTGCCGGGTCAGCTGCTTCGTCAATGATGGCTTTGAGCATGGCTTTGCCGGAAACTCCGGTAATATCAGTGGCTACGGAAGCAAGCTTGATGTTACAACCTTCCAGGATCTTTTGCATGCGGTTGACTTCCCCGGCACGCTCATGGATTAGGCTTTTGCGGTAACGTACCAATTCCCGCAGTTCCCGTTGGTCCCGGTCAGGAATGTAACTATTGGTGAGTAAGCCGTGTTGCAAAAGATCTGCGATCCATTCTGCATCTTTGACATCGGTCTTACGGCCTGGAACTGCTTTGATATGCCTGGCATTTACCACCAAGGCTTCTATCTCTTCCAGTTCAAGCAGGTTGTAAATAGGCTTCCAGTAGACGCCGGTGCTTTCCATGGCCACATGGGTGCAACCCTTGCTTTTGATCAATTCGATCAGAGCAAAGAGCTCCTCGGTCATGGTACCAAAGGTCTCGATATCTTTGCCCTTTGGCGTGATAATACAGGCAGTGACCGACTTTTTGTGAACATCCAAACCGCAGCAACGCTCATAGAGTTTTTGCACCATAACCCTCTCCTTTATGCGGCGTTATTTTTAGCGACTGGTGCAGTACCTTCTTGAGATAATCTGTCCCGCGTGCTTACCTTTTAGGTAGCAACATTCTGTGGTGCACCAGGTTACTGAGATCAGTCTACCCTTCGGGCTCGAGGCACCAAGTAATCCCGACCTCATCGCCAGCCGCAAAGGATTAGTTCGACAGCAAGACGTTTTCATCCTTCTGATGGTGCCGGCGCCGAAGGGGCCGGCATGGGGGTCTACCCTGAAAACACAGTCGAAAGTGCGACAGGGGACGGTTCTCTCTGTCGCACTTTTTGTTTACCACAACATAATCCTCATTCACGGGCGGCTGTGGGCAGCAGCCCCTACGTTCAAGAAAGGTGAAAGAAAAATCACAGGCACCCGTAAGGGCGGACGACTCTGTCCGCCCGCGAACA
>SKTJ01000133.1 GCA_007122565.1 Syntrophomonadaceae bacterium
ATTCAAGTAATTAATTAAATTTTTAAAGAGGCCAATATATAATTTTATAGAACAATATTAATTAAAGTGATGAAGTGTGGTTACCGACTAAATTTATTGGACAAATTTTGTTGGAGGTGGGGAAGTGTTCAAATTTAACGATCTATCCCAGGCAGTAATCAATGGAGATACGGAGCAAGTAGTGTCTTTTACCAGAATAGCCCTTAATACGGGCATCTCCCCCCAGGAGGTATTGGATAAGGGCCTCATTTCCGGTATGGATGAGGTGGGGAAACTTTTTCAAATTCAGGAAATGTTTATTCCTGAACTTATGATTGCAGCAGAAGCTCTAAATGCCGGACTGGAAATAATTAAACCATGTTTCACTGAGGAAAGTAGAAGTAATAGAAAGAAAATTGTCATCGGTACGGTACAGGGAGATGTGCATGATATTGGAAAGAGCCTTGTTTCCCTAATGTTGGGTAGTAAGGGCTTTCAGGTTATCGACCTGGGAATAGACGTTTCTCCTGCAGACTTTGTCAGTGCGGCTAAGGCAAACGATAGCCACTGTGTGGCCATGTCTGCCATGCTTACCACAACCATGATGGTAATGAAAAAAACTATTGATGCTCTTGTGGAAAGTGGTTTAAGGGATAAAGTTGCAGTAGTAGTGGGAGGCGCTCCCGTAACCCGTGAATTCGCAGATCGAATCGGTGCCGATGAATATGCGCCCGATTATCTGACGGCGGCAGAGACCATACAAAAGCTGCTCAATAATCCGGACGATGTAAAGGGGGAATAAAATTGAGACTTAACGACAATATTGAGGCGGGTCTGGGGCTCAATGTTTTTTCTAAAGATCAGGTTAATGCACTTCATAAGGCTACTTTGACAATACTTGAAAAGACGGGCGTGGAGATACAGGCAGAGGAAGGGTTGGCTTTGCTAAAAGATGCGGGCGCCAAAGTGGAGGGGGTACGGGCTAGAATTCCAGCTCACCTGGTAGAGGATGCGCTTGAGTCAGCTCCGTCCCGTATTGATATTTACAGTCGCTCGGGAAACCAAGCCATGTGCTTGGAGAATTCCCGTATCCATTTCGGAACCGGGTCGGATTTACCGTTTGCAAACGACTTAGAGACGGGCAAACGTAGGCTTACTTTGAAAGAAGATACAGCCCGGACATCAAAAGTCGCCGATGCTCTAGCTAACATTGATTTTGTGATGTCTTTGGGTCTTTCTTCCGATGTCCCGCCCGAAACATCTGATTTGCACCAGTTTGAGGCCATGTTATTCAACACCGAAAAGCCCATCATATTCACGGCTCATTCACGGGAAAATATGAGCCTTATCCTGGAGATGGCCGCTATCGCCATCGGAGGTTCGGACACGCTCAGGGAAAAGCCTTTCATAATACTATATGCCGAGCCTTCATCGCCTCTGCGGCATACCCGGGAGGCAGCAGAAAAACTGCTTCTGGCTGCAGAAAATCAAATCCCGGTAATTTATACACCTGCTGTGATCATCGGGGCCACGGGTCCGGTAACACTGGCCGGATCTCTGGCCATTGCCAACAGCGAGCTCTTAAGCGGCTTGGTTATACACCAGTTAAAGTCAAAAGGAGCGCCGATCATTTATGGTGGAGGCGTTCCCACCATGGACATGAGTACGGGCACCTGTACCTATGGTAGCCCGGAGCTTCATCTCTGCGGATCTGCTCTTGCTACAATGTCCCGCCATTATGGTCTGCCAATTTTCGGTACAGCAGGTTGTACCGATTCCATGACATTTGATCAGCAGGCAGCCTTTGAAGCAGGATACAACTTGCTTATATCCGCCCTTAGCGGGGTTAACCTTATTCATGATGTGGGATTTATGGGGTCAGGCAGCATCTCCAGTCTGGAGCTTTTGGTGGCATGCAACGAGGGTATAGGCTTGGTAAAGCGGGTGGTGCAGGGCGTGGATGTAACTCCGGAAACGCTGGCGGTGGATGTAATTGATGCGGTAGGCCCAGGCGGAAACTTTATTACGCAGAAGCATACAGCTACCCATCTTCGCCGCGAAATGTGGTTTCCCAGACTTTTTAACAGGAGCAATTACGATGCATGGCAATCCATGGGGTCCCCAACTCTGGGGGATAAAGCACGTGACAAGGCCAGGGATATTCTAGCATCGCACACACCGAGAGAGTTGGACAGAGGCATGAAAGCTCGTATCACTGCTGTAATCGCAGCAAAGGAAAAACAGATTGTTAATTCGTAAATAAGTATTTTTAAGGGAGGAGGAATGCCTATATTTAATGTAACAGTAATGTAAAGTTTTAAATGTTAATGGACTATTAACTTCATGCGAAGGATGTGATGGTGATGGAAGCTCTTAATTTGTTCGGGTTTATTTTATATTTTCTTATTATCCTAGCCGTTGGCTTAATGGCAGTAAAGCATGTTAAAAATATGGATGATTTTGCCATAGCAAGAGGAATAATCCCCTGGCCAATTGTTTTTGCAACTATGGTGGCAACATTTCTCGGTGGTGGGTCAACGCTGGGGATGGGTGCTATGGGGAGTTCTGTCGGTTATGTATTTTTCTTTATTGTAGTTGCCTTTGCCATTCAGTTTATCCTGGCCGGTGTTTATATCGCCCCTACACTCAAACAATATAATGGAGCTTATACGGTAGCAGATGTGATGGGCTTTCACTATGGAAAGACCACCAGGCTGTTAAGTGGATTTATTTCATTGCTTTATTGTATTGGTATGCTGGGGGCCATGGTGCTGGGAATGGGAGTAGTTCTCCAGGTCTTTCTTGGCATTCCCCTTGTTTGGGGTGTTATCATCGGAATAAGCGTTGCCATTATATACTCTGTTGCCGGAGGGCTTTTTGCCGTTATTCATACGGATATTATCCAATTTATCACCCTTGGATTTTTCCTGCCCCTGGCTCTGCTGATTGCCCTATTTGGGAGGATTCCTGCAGCTGGAGGATTAGATTCTATATACGCAACCTTGCCCGCCACCCACTTTACATTTTTGGGTGTTTTCCCCTGGACGGTCTTCCTCAGTCTTTTCCTTGCCTTTTTGCTGGGGGAAGCGCTTGCCCCTATTTATGTGCCCAGAATTTTCGCAGCCAAGGCGCCGCGGCATGCCCGTAACGGTATGCTTGCATCAGCAGGGTTCATGCTAATCTTCATGTTTTGCACCACATCTCTGGGGGTATTTGCCCATGTTCTTATTCCGGATGTGGCCGGAGATCCTGTTTTACCGAGCATGCTGATTCATTTGCTCCCCGTAGGGCTCGTTGGGGCAGTTATTGCTGCTGTGCTGGCTGCCTTAATGTCCACTGCGGACAGCACACTAAGTGCGGCCGGCGTTATCCTTGTACAGGACATATATAAACCCCTGGTTAATAAGGAAGTGAGTGTGAAAACCCAGTTGCTGCTGGCCCGCATAATAGTCCTGATCAGTGGTGTTGCTGCCACTGCCTTTGCACTCTGGGCTCCTGGTGTTGTTGAGGCGCTGGTGATCGTGTATTCCTGGTGGGCAGCAGCCATTCTGGTGCCCCTAATTCTTGGAGTTTTGTGGGGAAAGGGCACACCATATGCGGGCTTTTGTGCAATGCTTGGTGGAATAGCAGCATTTTCAATCTGGGAATATGCCCTGAATCAACCTTACGGTTTTACGGCAATTGTGCCTGGTATACTTATCAGCTTTGTCGTCTTCTTTATTGTAAATGCGCTAACAACCAAATCTTCAATTGTCCCAAGTTTTAAACCGGAAAACTACATCACAAAAGGTTAAGGGAGAAACTATCGTATAGTAATATTGGATAAGAAATATGCAGAGGAGGAGAAACAATGGGTTTTTTAACATTTTTATTATACTTTGTGCCCATATTATGTATTGCCGTTACAATATTTGTAATAGTTTAGGCAGTTAAATATTTTAACTCTCTCAGATCGGTTGAAAGTAGCAGTAAGACAGAACAAACATAATTATAGTCACCCTATATTTAGTCAGTTCATAAGACTGACGCCAGTACAGAGTGTGTAAGCATTCTTATTTAGAGCCTGGGTAGAACAAATCTGCCCAGGCTCTATTTCGCTTAATCACAAATAAGCTTAAAGGGTTTTTTGTTTGTAACAGCGAATTATGCAAAATATCAACAAGGTTTGTACCATATTGAGCTATCAAGATCATATAATCGTTCTGCTGATGCAATGAGGTAATTTAAAATGGATTTTTCTGCGCAAGAGCAGATTAACTTTATGGAAGAGATCCAAAGAACAATCAGTAAGGTTACGGGTTGGTCTGTAACTTTTGTGAGTCCGGAAGGAAAACCTTTCTGCCCTTTGGATGTATCAGCATTACAACCTTTTTGCCGGTATATTGTAAACAACGAAGCTGGGATGGCGAGATGCATTCTCTCTAATAAAAAGGCTTCGGATAAAGCTCTTCTTACTGGAGGAGTGGCCAGTGTAACATGCCATGCCGGGCTTGTACTAATGGCTGTCCCCCTTTTTGCTTTTGACAGGCATATCGGTTGTCTGACAGGTGGAGAAGGTTTAATTGAAAAAGCTTCACCTGGGGATCTGGAAAAATATTGGGATGCTGTTAGTGATCTGGGTATTCCCAGGGATGGTTTTTTCGATACTTTTCCAAAGTTACCCATAATACCAAGCCACCAGTTTGATGATATGGCAGCCCTTTTAAATACTATGGGGCGCCATTTTGCCCAGACACTTTTAACCAGCCATCTGGAAAAGACAAAAGCGGAAAAGGAAAGGCAACTGGCCGAAGAAGCAAATGCACGGATGGCACTTGAAAAAACAGTTAAAGATTTAGAGTATAAAACTCTGCAGGCCAAACTCAATCCCCATTTTTTGTTTAACGCACTAAATAC
>SKTJ01000201.1 GCA_007122565.1 Syntrophomonadaceae bacterium
GCCCACATAGTCGAACACAGGCACACGCCTACCCGTGTCAACAGCAAACGCAAAAGTAATCATCAAGACGAGGATCGCCGGTGCAATTAAGGATGCCACAAAAAAATTTGCCATGTAAAGACCTGGCTCCTGCCCGATTTGTTGCAGCTGCTCAGCCACCTGCCCCTGCAATTCCGAAACAGCCATTAAGATGGGCCATAATAACACTACTACCGTAAAGAAAATCCCACCCCAAAACAGGGTATACGCACCGTCTTTTTTATACATCAGTTAAACCCCCCTGAGATTTCAAACCAATTATACTAGCCTTCTGTCAGGATTTCAATTTTATTATTCACCTTCTTGCGCAATACTCCTATTGCTGTATTCACCATTCGAGCTGCAAATACTGCAAATTGCCTTGGAACAGTTATTGGTGATGAGACAGAAATAATGCTGCAGGATCGGAAGCTTTATTCGACTTGGAATATAGTAATTAGTTCCTCTTATTCGGGCTAGAATATTTTGTATATCAGCTAAGGAGTGCAAAAATGAAGGAATTTAAGTATTTGTGGCTTAAAGTTTTGCTTCTGGTGTGCTTTTTCCTAATAAGTGGGGAAGTAGCAGCTGGGCCGGCAGATGACCCGGGCGAACTTGAAGCATATATTGATGGAGTTATTTATAGCCAGATGGATGAACATAATATAGTCGGGGCGACCCTTGCTGTTGTCCAGGACGGCGAAATAGTCCTCAGTAAAGGTTATGGTTACGCAGATTTTGAAAATCGTATTCCGGTCGATCCGGCTAAAACCCTTTTTCGGCCTGGGTCCACCTCAAAACTTTTTACCTGGACCGCGGTAATGCAACTGGTCGAACAGGGCCTGCTTGATCTCCAGACTGATATCAATGAATACCTTGATTTTGAAATTGCCGATCAACTTTACGGAAAAGGCCATGCAGCACCACCGGGACCAATTACCATGACCCACCTGTTAACCCATACCCCTGGCTTTGAAGATAAAGGCCAGGATCTTTTTGTCCTGTCAGTTGAAGAGATGCTATCACTTGAAGATTACTTGAAAACCCACATTCCGGCACGGGTATTTCCTCCCGGGGAAGTAATGGCCTATTCCAATTACGGCACAGCACTGGCTGGCTATATTGTGGAACGTGTTTCAGGATTGCCATTTGCCGAATATGTAGAGACAAATATTTTTAACCCGCTGGGTATGCATAATAGTACCTTTCGGCAACCGCTTCCCGACAACCTGGCTAACAACATGGCCCGGGCTTATAATTTCTTCAATGGAGATTTCTACGAGGGTGGATTCGAATATATCGCCGCCCTGCCTGCAGGCAGTATGAGCAGTACTGCTAATGATATGGCCAGATTTATGATTGCCCATCTCCAAAACGGCGTTTACGGAGAAACACAGATTCTTGAAGAGGTTACTGCCCGGGAGATGCATCGCCGGCAGTTTACCCACCATCCGTTGCAGGACGGAATGACTTACGGGTTTATTGAACAAACCATCAATGGCAGGCGGATTATCAACCACGGTGGCAATACGTTTTTGTTTGCCACCGGCTGTTACCTGTTTCCTGAAGAAAATACAGGCCTTTTTGTTTCATATAGCGGAGGAACAGGCCTGGAAAGAGAAGCCCTTTTTACTGCTTTTATGGATCGTTATTACCCTGCACCCGCTGCAGCTGAACTAGTGCCTCCGCCGGGCAGCGCTGGGCGGGCAGCCACGTTTGCCGGAGAATATATCCCAAATCGTGCCAACTTCTCTACCGCCGAAAAACTGTTCAGCATTCTTTCAACTGTCAGGGTGGCCGCAGATGAGGATGGCTACCTGCTTGTTAATATGTTTGGCTACCCACAGCAGTTTGTCGAGATTGAACCGGGGGTTTACGACAGCCGTTACACCGAAGGAACTCGGCTGATCAATAGGGTCGTTTTTGTTGACAGGGAGGGCAGATTGATGATGTTGCCCGGAGGCCCTACCCTTAACACCACGATGGCCCCCTGGTACGGCAGCAGAACGCTGGCGGGGTTGCTGATCGGGACTAACCTGGTGCTCATTTTATCGGCAATAGCCGCTTGGATTTACGTCTTTGCCAAAAGATTAATACGAAGAGAGAAAGACGTTGCTCCAAAACTGACCCTTGCCGCACGCTTGGCTGTCGTAATATACGCCCTTTTGATGATAATACTGCTTTCCGGCTTGCTGGGGGCCCTGGCCAACATAGATCCGGCTTACGGCGTTCCAAGGATCTTCCTGGAAGGCTCCGATGCTTTAAGATCTTTATTAATTATTCCATACTTGATCGCTTTGGCTACCTTAGCCATGCTGGGTTTCACCATTTTAGCCTGGCTCAAGAAATACTGGACAATAGGCGGACGTATCCACTACACGGGTATAACGCTAAGCAGCTTCGGCTTTATCTGGTTCATGCTATATGGCAACCTTTTATAAATCAGAAGGGCTGATATCCGTGAGTAAACTATACATTAAGGGCTCAGGGCCAGACCAGTGCTCTGGTCGCCTTAGGGATGATGACGAGGAGAGTATCCAGGACGGAATCCAGCGGGTCAAGCAGATTCTTTCGGAGAACTTTGTAATATCCCTGGCTTGTCTGGGAAGGTAAGGCTGGACAGATTGGGCGATTAACAAAGCGTCCTCAACTGTTAAATTACCGTCCAGATCAAAGTAATAGCCGTCTTTCATCCACTTAACGCCTACCAGACCGTAACGATGTTCCACAACCATGTATTCCACACCATCTACACGATGAAGAGTCACTTCACTGTCGGCACCAAATGCCATGCCTACACTTCCTCGTTCACCGGCATATCTCTGCCGAAACATTATATCCTGGTTTTCTATGGAAAAATCCATCAAAATATTGCAGTGTTCAAGAGGGCCAAGATACTCGACTTTATTTAAAGCACTAACAGGTATGTTCTGTGGGTAGTAAAGTGTTTTGGGATAGATGTCGAGAAGCTCTTCTATAGTCGTTTCAATGAATGTGTCATGGGCAGGGCCGCTTTCAATGATCCCGGGTTCCATTTCAGGTCCCATCTCGTGTTCAGGGAAAGGTTCGCTGGGCTTGGGTGTCGGCTCTTCTCCATAGCTGAACTGAATATGGATCTGGTCATCAAAAACGAGTTTTTTGAAATTTTGAAACACATGCCCAAAAGGCAACGCTTCCCCTGCCGGTGTAAACGTGGCTAGAGTAAACAGAAAGATGAATACAGAAAACGCGGCAGCAATTTTAAGCCATAGCTTTCTTTTTACCTGCCTGGTGATTATTTTTTGGGAGTCATCTACCATTCCCATGGTATGTTCTATCCGCTGCCATATCCTTTCAGAATTAGCGAAAGGATAGCTTTCTATTTCTTTTTCAACGGCTTTTTTAATTAAACCATCCCAGCGTTTTTCATTATTCATCTTGCTGCACCCCCTTCTCAGAGGCATTTCTTTCTTTTTCCTTCATTAAAAGATGCTTTTTTAAAGCCATCCGCGCTTTTCTCAGGCGGGTTTTTACGGTCCCCAAAGGCATCTTTAGGGTTTCGGCGATTTCTCTTTGTGGGATTTCAAGGAAATAATGAAGGACAACCAATGCTTTTATATCTGCTGGCAGTGTATTGACAGCTTTATGTACTTCCTGGACCTGCTCTTTTTCATCCATTTCCCTGGCAGGCTCCGCCCAGGTATTATGATCAAGCTGATTAAAGAAATCTTCCGGCTGGGTTACAAGCTTTTGGGATTTTCTTGTGAAATCGATGGCCCTGTTAACCGTGGTTCTGATGAGCCAGGACTTAATCTTGCTGTTATCCCGGATGCTGTTTCCTTTATAGTAAAGGGTTACAAAGACCTCCTGTACAATATCCTCAGCAAGCTGAGCGTCTTTAACAACAGAGACGGCTACACTGTAGACAAGGTTTTGATGTTCAAGATATATTTTTTTCAGCATGTTTTTATCCATCGCAGTCATACCGCATTACTTAGATAAAAACAAATAAATTCCTGCAAAAACTAAAACTCATCGTCCGGTAAAACCGTCCAATAATAAGGGATGTGTACAGGGTATGTTGAATTTATAGAGAAGGGATGTTACAGAAATGGCAGGTCTTTTTGGGGCATTTAAAAGAGGGCAAAAGCGGCTGCCGGACCTGGTGGCCCGACAAGATATAAAGCAGGGGGTATCAATGTTACCTGCTCCCACTGCCAAAATGACACATTTGAAAGAGGAGAAGCCCAGCTTAATACAGCCGTTGCCACCTTTTTCAACCTGGACTGGCTTAACAAATCCGCCACACTGCTTATATGCTTAAATTGCGGCTTAATCACCTGGTTTGGAAAACATGTGGAAAGAGTATGAGCTGACAAAACACAAAACTGTCATTCTTGAATGGAAAGGAGAGATAAAATGATACGTGGTGAAAATAAGCGTTGGTTGATTTCGCTGTTAACGATTACGGCAATAATAATTGTATCTATTGCTTTAATAATTGCTGGCTGGGAAAGACCCTATTCTATAACTTCAGGATTGCTTGGTTGGTTCCATATTGCTTCATTTCTTACTATTGTCGTTCTTTACTTTTGGTACCTTTTAATTATTTCATCTGTTTTGCCTCGTTTACTCAAAGTATTTCCCAGTACGTTTAAAAATAAAAAATACTTATATTCTATTTTCGTTACGATCCTGAGCTTAATTATTGGCGAGGCATATTCCAACCTGATCTGGAATGTCGAGGCTCGCAACCGGCGCGCCATAAGCTCCAATGGCGTTCGCCAGCGCGGCGGTGTCGGCGCCGGAGCGCCCCAGACGCAGGATCGTATATCCGTCCGGAATGGAATCCTGAATCGGCGAGCCGTCGCTGAGCC
>SKTJ01000163.1 GCA_007122565.1 Syntrophomonadaceae bacterium
ACGAGGTGCGCAAGCTTGCTGAGCGTTCAGCCGCTTCCACAGATGAAATTGCCGGACTGATCAAAGATACACAAAAGGATGCCACTTCCGCTACCGCGGGAATGGACAGGAGTGCCGTTGCAGTGGAATCGGGACGGAAAGCTTTCGCCAGTTCCGAGGAAGTCTTTGGGGATATTGTATCTTCCATTCAAAGAGTGATGGAGAAGATCGGAGTGGTTGCATCCTCCTCACAGGAACTAAGCGCCTCCAGCGAGGAAATGGCTGCGTCTACCCAGGAACAAGCGGCAGCCGTGCATAAGATTATCGGGGCGACCGTCGAGTTGGAGAATGCATCCACAGTTCTCTATGAAGAACTGAAAAAGTTCAAGTACTAAGAAGTAATACGTGTTCTTCCAGCTATTGAAATTAATTAAACCGGTTGCAGATCAGAATTGCAGCCGGTTCTATTTTTGCATTCCTTTTTCTCACCGTGGCATAATTATGTTTACTTGACCTAAGCCTTTAGCAGGGATTATAAGAATAGTGTAGAATAATATTGAATGTTTGGTTATATTTAGTAAAAACATCGGATGTGTTTATGATGAAAAACAGGTTTCCCATTCTTCTTGCAATAATGTTGGTTCTTATTTTAATTTCTGTATATGTGAATATTTACTTTGAACGGGAAATTGTGTATACGCATCTTTTTTACTTGCCTATAATACTAGCCGGACTATGGTATTATAAAAAGGCAGTCTATGTCGCTGTTTTCCTCGGTTTATTTCATGTAGGCATTAATTATTTTCAGGAGGGCATGCTTGGTTCCAGTTTATTACGTGCTATTATTCTTTGTGTTATCGCGTATGTCATTGGTACATTGGCAGAAAAAAAAGACAAAACTCTGAATGCCTTAAGCGAAGCTGAGCAGGAAAAGTTATTGATCCTGAAAAACCTGGCGGAGCTGGTTGCTTACATGGATAAAGAACAGCGCATTATTTGGGCCAATCCTACTGCCGCTAAAATCTTTGGGGTTGACCCAAATGAGCTTGCAGGCCAAAAATGTTATGAAATTTGGCAACAAAGAAAATCGCCCTGTATGGAATGTCCTGTAGTACAGGCTATAGAAACCGGCCAAGTGCAAAGTAATGAGATAAAGACTGCGGATGGCCGCTACTGGAAGATTACAGGTTCCCCCGTATGCGATAACAGAGGTGTTGTTATGGGCGCTGTTGAAACGGCCCTTGAAATAACTGACCGCAAGCAGGCTGAAGAAGAGCTTCAAAAACTCAATACTGAACTTGAGCGACGCGTACGGGAACGTACTGCAGAGCTGGAAATGCTCAATAAAGAACTGGACGCTTTTAGCTACTCAGTTTCTCATGACTTGCGGGCTCCTTTGTATAGCATTGACGGTTTCAGTCAGGCACTTTTGGAGGATTATTCCGAGAGCCTGGATCTCCAGGGCAGGGATTACTTAGATCGTGTCTGCCTGGCAAGCCAGCGTATGAGCGAGTTGATCGACGATCTTTTGAAGCTTTCCCGTATCACACGCCAGGAAATGCATCGGGAAAAGATAGATCTCAGTGCTTTGTCAACTTCTTTTCTTGCCATGATGCAGGAAAAGGAGCCGGATCGGCAGGTAAGATGCATTATTGCCCCTGGAATGGTGGTTAAGGGAGATGCCTCATTATTGCGTATTGCCCTTGAAAACCTACTGGGTAATGCCTGGAAATTTACAAATAAGCTTGAGCAAGGGCAAATCGAATTTGGTGTTACAAAGCAGGATGGCAACCCAGTATATTATATAAGCGATAACGGTGCTGGATTTGACATGACATATGCAGATAAGCTCTTTAAACCTTTTCAACGACTTCATGAACAGGATGAATTTGCCGGGACCGGTATCGGACTCAGTATTGTTGCACGTATCCTCAAGCGTCATGGTGGGACCATATGGGCCAATGGAGTAATAGGACAGGGTGCAATCTTTTACTTTACTATGGATTCATAGAGGAGGATTAAATGAATCAGTTACGAGTTCTTATCATAGAGGATTCTGAAGATAGTGTTCTGTTGCTGTTACGTGAACTGCGCAAGGGGGGCTATGAACCTGTTTACCAGCAAGTACAAACAGAGGAGACCATGCGCACAACCCTGCAGGAAGAAGCCTGGGACCTGATTCTCTCCGATCATGAGATGCCTTTCTTCAGTGCGCCGGCAGCTTTGGCAGTGTTTCAGGAAAGCGGTATGGATATACCTTTTATTATTGTCTCCGGGGCTATTGGAGAAGAGTTGGCTGTGGCCGCAATGAAGGCCGGTGCTAACGACTTTATCATGAAAAAAAATATTGCCAGGCTAATCCCTGCGGTCCAGCGGGAGCTTAGGGACGCTGAAAATCGCCGGAAGCGCCGGAAAGCGGAAGTGGAGTCAAAAGAGCGTTACAGAGAAATTCAAATCCTGTCCGGCAGGATCCTGCATGCTTACGAGGAAGAACGGTCCCGCCTGGCCCGTGAACTACATGATGAAATAGGGCAGGCTTTGACAGTGATAAGCCTGGATCTGCAGTATCTGCAGGTAAAACTTGCTTCGGAGGAATCGTTCCTCCAGGAAAAAATTAAATCCAGTATGCAGTTGTTGGAACAAACCCTGGACTACGTGCGCCGTCAGATTGTAGACCTGCGACCACCTTCTTTGGATAAAATTGGATTAATTGAAGTTGTGCGCGAAATGGCTCGTGAACTGGGCAGCCGGGCAGACCTTACTATCGATATTCAGGAAAAAGGATTTTCCCGGAGATTACCCGCAGATATTGAAACGGCATTGTATAGATGTATACAGGAAGCTTTGACAAATACTGTTCGACATGCGAGTGCCAGTAAAGTTGCCATAGAGATGCTTAAAAATTCAAACGAGGTATCTGCAGACATTCAGGATAATGGTAAAGGGTTTGATCCAGGTCACCTTAAGTTTAATAGCAAGGGTGTCGGCCTTGCCGGCATTCGGGAGCGGGTTAAACTGCTTGGCGGTAAGCTAAAGATTAATGCAGCCCCTGGAAGGGGTGTAAGGATTTCCATATTAATTCCTCTCTCCGATCATGCTGAATAAGGAGGCCATATTATTATATGAAGGTGCTTATTGCAGATGATCATGCCCTTTTTCGTCAGGGGCTTCGCTCACTTCTGGAGACCATTGATCTTATTGAGATAGTGGGAGAAGCAGAAGATGGCAATAGTGTCTTAGAGTTAGTTGATGCCTTAAAACCGGATCTGGTGCTTATGGATATAGCTATGCCTGGGTGTGACGGCCTTGAGGCGACGCGCCTGCTCAAAGAGCGTTGTCCCAATATAAAAATATTAATAATTTCCATGCATGCGGACCATCCTTTCGTACGTCAAGCCTTGAAAGCAGGTGCATCGGGCTATATTTTTAAAGGAGCGCCTTTCCCTGAACTAAAAGCGGCCATTGACAGTGTGATGCGTGATGTTCCCTATCTGAGCCAGGCGCTGCTTGGCCCCATCTTGGATGACTATAAAAACCTGACGCCTGACGAAGCGGTAATTGTGAAACATAAAAAACTCACACTTCGGGAAAAAGAAGTCTTTGAGCTGTTAATCCATGGATTGGGGCGGCAGGCAATTGCTGAACGCCTCTATATCAGCCCTAAAACTGTGGATCGTCATAAGGGTAATTTAAAAGAAAAGCTGAGCATAAAAAGCGACCTCGAGATGCAGGATATTGCCAGGTTGCTTAATCGTTTATAAAATATAAAGTCATGCTTATATTTATGATTTTTAAAAATGCGCACTTTTGGCTTAAAAAAATGCGCATTTTTCTCATTTTCTGTTTGAAAGGTTTTAATATAATAAAGATATACAGGATTAACAAATTATAAAAATGTTGGGAGGGAAACATGAGATGTATAAAATATTACTGGCAACAGACGGTTCTGAACACGCTCAGAAAACAATACAAGCAGTGATCGAACTTGGTAAATCTTTAAAAGCTGATATTACTATTCTATCTGTAGTAGAAAGTATACCACTGGGTGAATATTACCTTATTGGTAAGGCTTCAAATGCTAAAAAGAGTGTCGAAATCACAGAAAAACATTTGGAAGATAGAGCATTAAAGATTTTGGAAAAAACAGAACGGGATTTTCAGGAAAAGAATATCGTGGTAAAAACTCTGTTAAAGAAAGGCCACCCGGCAGATACCATATGTAAGGTGGTAGAAGAAGGTAGATTTGATCTTGTTGTTGTGGGAAGCAGAGGGCTAGGGGGATTAAGGGAATTAATTTTGGGGAGTGTAAGTAATAAGGTTGCTCACTGTGTAAAAACCAGTGTATTAATCGTAAAATAGTTTTTTTGTATGGCTTGTAAAATTACGTATTTTAAAAATGCGCACTTTTGGTTAACAAAGATGCGCATTTTTCTCATTTTCAGATTGAATGTTTTTAATATAATTAAGTTTAAAGTTGGAATTTTAAAAATATAGAGGAAAGAGGCTAGAGAAATGATAGTATCTCCCCTGCTGGAAAAAACTCGTTTAGTTAACAAGATCCTGCAGAGATGTACAGGCAGGTATGTTGAATTTAAAGAAATAGCCAAAACACTTCAGGAAGTTATCCAGGCTAACGTGTATATCGTAGACGGGGAAGGAGCAGTTTTAGGGTATGCACTCGTGGTTGAGTTTGAATGTGAAGCCATGGTAAATCAAGTTCTTGAAGGAAATTTACCAGAGAGTTATAACGAGTTTCTTTTAAAAAGCGATGAGTTGAGATACAACCTCAAGCCAAAATATCACAGCTGTGTTTTCACAGGAGATTTGGCCTGTCTGTTTGCCGGTAGATTTGTCACGGTGATCCCGATGATTAGTGGTGGTATACGCCTGG
>SKTJ01000101.1 GCA_007122565.1 Syntrophomonadaceae bacterium
CTCTGTTGTCAGGACACGCAGCCGTTCTCCTTCCTGGGCACAAACAAGCCCCACGATGCTGCGAGTTCCAATATCCATGGCAAAGATCAGGTGTGACGGATCAACAATCAGGTTACGCTTACTCAAGTAAAAACACCTCCTCCCATATCCATTCATCCTTCATTCTGACTCCTGAATACTATTTCCTCCATTCCTCCATAATTATTTCAATATTTACCCTTATTTCCCTGCATATTAATAAAAAATTTCCCTGTAAGTAACCGTTCAGGCGGCTGTGGGCAGCCGCCCCTACAAAATCGCGATGTTTTTGGTTTTATCTTTCGACTTTCGACTGTGTCTTCGGCAGTTACAAAAATAGTAACAACTTAGCACTCTGTAAATAGCACAAAGGGGTACAGGATTACCTGTGATTAACCGTTCAGGCTCGATCAAAAGGCTTTGCCGGACCGGGGTTTCCACATGCTACGTGTTTGAGCGCAGCGAGCCAAAGCATGTGTGCCGGGTCGGCAAAGGCAACCCCTTTATCTTTAACTTGAGACTGCGGTTTCGAACAGGTATCCTGAACCCCGGTTCACCTTATGACTGAGCAGACCACCATGCCGCCCGGATATTCGGATTTTCCAGGTTTTTATTCTTTCCTTTCTAACCTTCCAACCTTCCAACTCTTCAACTATCAAACTTGTTTCTCCATTGATTAAAGGAAGATTTTGTTTAGCATATTCCCAAATGCTGCTTCATTTGCCCCGATTCTCTTTTTATGATATAATTAGCTCCCGTACGGGGAGATATGTCCATTTTTGGGCAATGCCGGGGCTTTTTGTACCCGGCTCATTTCGCCGTAAATGAAATGAACGAAGGAGGCCCCCGGGGAGCATGCCGGAAAATAAAACGTTTTATATTACCACGCCCATCTATTACCCCAGCGACAAATTACATATCGGCAATTCGTATACAACCGTCGCCGCCGATGCCTTGGCCCGTTTTAAAAGGCTAACCGGTCATGAAGTCTGGTTTCTTACGGGAACGGACGAGCACGGCCAAAAGATCCAACGCAGTGCAGAAGCGGCAGGGAAGGTTCCCCAGCCGTTTGTGGATGAGATTGTAGCTTGGATCAGGGAGCTCTGGTCTGTCCTTGATATCTCCTACGATGATTTTATCCGCACCTCCGAAAAGCGGCACCGTGAAACGGTGCAGCAGATGTTCAGCAAGCTTTACGAGCAGGGAGATATCTATCGCGGACGTTATGAAGGTTGGTACTGCACGCCCTGTGAGGCATTCTGGACAGCGCGTCAGGTAGATGATGGTAATTGCCCTGACTGTGGACGGCCGGTGGAGATGGTGGCGGAGGAAGGTTATTTTTTCCGTATGTCCAAATATGCGGATCGCCTCCTTGAACACATAGAAGCCAACCCGAACTTTATCCAGCCAGCCTCCCGTAAAAACGAGATGGTTAATAACTTCCTGCGTCCCGGTTTGGAAGATCTGTGTGTTTCCCGGACAACATTTAATTGGGGCATTCCTGTTCCTTTTGACCGGGGGCACGTTATCTACGTCTGGCTGGATGCATTGAGCAATTATATCACAGCACTGGGTTATCTGCGGGACGAAACCCTCTTTAATAAATTCTGGCCTGCGGATGTGCACCTTGTGGGTAAAGATATTGTGCGGTTTCATACAATTTACTGGCCCATCTTTCTCATGGCCCTGGGATTGCCCCTGCCGAAGCAGATTTTCGGACACGGCTGGCTGATTATGAAAGAGGGAAAGATGTCCAAATCCCGCGGCAATGTTATTGACCCCATGGTCCTTGTTGAACGATACGGCTCCGACAGCGTACGTTACTTTCTGTTACGGGAGATTCCTTTCGGTGCTGATGGTGTATTCAGCAACGAAGCGATGCTGCAGCGCTTTAATACGGATCTGGCCAACGATCTGGGCAATCTGCTCAGCCGCACGGTGACGATGCTGGAGCGCTACTTTGACGGGATCATTCCCCCTTCCGGCCCGGAGGCCCACCCCAGTGACCGGGAACTGCGGGAATTGGCGCTGGAGACGCCGGGCCAAATGGCAGAATTGATGGATAAACTGCAAATTAACGGGGCACTGGAAGCTCTTTGGGTCCTCGTAAAACGTTCGAATAAATATATTGATGAAAATACCCCCTGGTCCCTGGCGAAGGAAGAAGGGAAAAGGGAGCGCCTCGGAACCGTTCTTTATAATCTCTGTGAGTCGCTCCGTTTTATTAGTGTGCTCCTCTTCCCCTTTATGCCCCGTACCCCCCGGCGTATCTGGTCCCAGCTCGGTATTATGGAAATGCCCCAGTTGCAGAGTTGGCAAAGCCTGCAGGATTGGGGCCTGATTCACTCAGGGTTACAGGCCCGCCGTACTGAGGACCTTTTCCCCCGCCTTAATATTGAGGCCGAATTAAGCTCGCTCCTTGGTGAAGCGGCAAATACAAATAATAAAGACTTGCCGCAGGATCAAGCCCCGCCGCCACAGCAACAAAAGGATGCTGCCACCACAAAGGCGAAGGATGAGGAAACACAAAAAGGAGTGGTTTCCATTAATGATTTTGCCCGTATGGATATACGGGTGGGGGAGATCATTGCTGCCGAAGCTGTGCCCGATGCTGATAAGTTGCTCAAAATGGTGATCAGCCTCGGAACGGAGCAGCGGCAGGTGGTGGCCGGCCTGGCAAAACATTATACCCCGGAGCAATTACCGGGGAAAAAGGTCCTATTCCTGGCAAACTTAAAACCGGCGAAGCTCCGCGGGCATCTTTCCGAAGGGATGATCCTGGCGGCAACGGATGAGAGTGGGAAAGTCGTTCTCACCACGGTAGAGGGAGACCCTGGGGCCGGGAGTCCTGTTTCATGACAGAGCCCCTTTCTTACCCCCTGGTGGACAGCCATGCCCATCTGGACTTCAAAGACTTTAACAAGGACCGGGATGCAGTGGTCAGGCGGGCTCTGACAGCGGGGGTGGAGTTGATTATCAACGTGGGGTTTGATCTGGCCTCATCCCGCAAAGGGGTGGAACTGGCAGCATCATATGCCTGCATCCATGCTGCGGTGGGGATTCACCCCCATGATGCATCCGCCGTCCCCCATGATTATCTGGCCCAGTTGGAAACACTGGCTGCAGCACCCGGGGTGGTGGCCCTGGGTGAGATGGGCCTTGATTTTTACCGTGACCGTTCACCGCGCCCGCTGCAACGTAAGGTTTTCCGTGAGCAATTAGCCCTGGCCCGGCAGCTGGATCTGCCGGTGATTCTCCACGACCGGGATGCCCACACTGAGTTGATCACTATCCTGCGGGATGATGGCCTGCCCAAAGCGGGAGGGGTGCTACACTGTTTTTCCGGTGATCTTTCCCTGGCCCGGGAGGCCATGGCCCTGGGGTTATATATTTCCATTGCCGGACCGGTAACGTATCCCCGTAACAATGATTTGCGCGGGGTAGCGGCTGCAATTCCTGTTGAAAAAATGCTTTTGGAAACGGATGCACCCTTTCTCTCGCCTGTCCCCCAAAGAGGACGGAGGAATGAGCCTGCCTATGTTGCATTTACGGCGGAAACAGTGGCCGCCTTGCGCGGTAGCACTGTTGCGGAACTGGGTTCCGCCTGCCTGGACAACACAAGACGGTTATTTTTCTGTTCCAGAAGCATAGACTACTAATAGGGGACAAACAGCAAAAAGATAGGATGTGTCTTATGAAAGAAAATGGTTACCTTTACTATACACTGGTTAGTATACTCTTGATCAGCACTGTGTTATTTTTTTACCAGCCTTACCCTGTAAAAGAAATAACCCTCAACGATAATGGTGAGGTGTTTATCATGGAGTCGGCTGCAGCTGACGTTGCGGAGTTGCTGCAGGAACATGAGATCGCCCTCACTCCAGGTGATACTGTTGTTCCCCCAACCGTTGAACCACTGGAAACGGGAATGGTGGTGGAGATTAACAGGGCAGCGGCTGTAAAGCTGATCAAACTACAGGAACAGAAAATCCACTATACCCTGCAGGAGACGGTGGGCGAATTTTTGGCGGAATTATCCCTTTCTCCCGAAAATAGCCTCGTGGTTAGCCCTTCATTGAACGCCCCTGTTTACAGCGGCATGGAAATTACAGTTGTGCCATATGTGGTGCGAATGGAAAAAGTTCAGGAACAAATTCCTTTTGAAGTGGAATTTAAAGAAGATAATACCATAGACAAGGGGCGGCGCTTAGTCCTGCAGGAGGGGCAGGAAGGGATAAGAGAGCTTGCCTATCGGATCTTTTTAATCGGTGAGACTGAGCTCTACCGTGAACCGGCAACAGAGACTATTAAAGTTGAACCGATAGACGCGGTGGTGGCGTTGGGGACTAGAACTAATTCACCCCCGACGATCGCCTCCCGGGAAAAAATAGAATCGGCGTATTCGGAACAAGGAATAGCCTCCTGGTACGGACTGAAATTCCAGGGCAACCGTACTGCCAACGGGGAAATCTTTGATAAAAACAAATTTACAGCGGCCCATCTCACACTGCCCTTTGATACGCTCGTAAAAGTTACCTGCTTGCGTACCGGTAAAGATGTGATCGTACGTATTAATGACCGGGGCCCCCATATAAGAGGCCGTATTATCGATCTTTCCTACGCTGCTGCAGAGGAAATTGGCCTGCGCCCCCACGGTGTGGGCAAGGTAAGCATTGAAGTGGTGGCAAGCGGAAGCTAGCGGATAGAAGATAAAAAAAAAGAATAAACAATGGATGTGCAACCCCTGCCTGAAGAGGCGGGGGTTTTTTTTGTACGACAGTGCGACAGGGGACGGTTCTCCTTGTCGCATTTCCATCTCGGC
>SKTJ01000196.1 GCA_007122565.1 Syntrophomonadaceae bacterium
CTGACTCCTGACTCCTGACTCCTGGTTACTTCTCCTGACTCCTGACTCCTGACTCCGACTCCTGAACCTTACTTCATCTCCTATCCAAGCCCTTACTCCTGACTACTGACTCCTGCAAACTTCCCCTCTACTTCTCCTTTACTTCCCCTCTAAAATTACTTCCAGATCCAGTAACGGTCCATGCTGCTGTGCCCCGTATACATCCGTTTCCCCTAGGTTACCGGAAGGACGGGGACGCTCCATGGTTATCTTGATCGCCTTGGCTGGAGGGTAAGGTATAATAGTGTATACTTTTTCCAACGGCACCCCGTAAAGACGGGCAATCATTTCCCTGGAGAAAGAACCGCCGCGTACCACCGCACTAAATTCCGCCTGGCTGTTAAAGATAATATCAAACGTTAGTTCATATGGACCGGCGTTTTTACTGCGCACCACCCCCGCAACTTCGGTTAACCTGACTTTTTTGGTGCCTGGCTCTTTCACCGTTCATCCCCCCCAACTTGTTTTAACGCAATGGGAAAACTGTCAAGGGGATCAATATTTTCAAGGAGGTGATAGATGGAAAACTGAAAAACCTCACCGGCCTCAAAATCAGAGGGAGAATAGGGAAAAGCCAGATTCCCGGCAGTGCTTAAGCGCCCGGGGAAACCGTAATGGAGCATCGTGGAACGGGTAAAGCTGAGGATGGTATTGGCCTGAGCCTGCGAAGGTGCCACAACCTCAATCACAATGCCCAGTTCGTGGCTTTTTTGACGCACCGGTTCCTGTTCTCCCATGACGCCATGCCACCCGTAAAGGTGAAAATGCAGAAAATAGCCCCCTTCTTTTTGCTTAAAGTTATCTTCCACGCTTTCCCTAATGCCGCTGATTACTCCGTCAATCTGATCAATCATTACCGGATCCCTGGTACCGGCGATGCAGATGGCCCGGTGCCCAACCCTGCGTGCACCTTCCAATTTAATTGTATAGGGAACCTCCTGAAAACGTGTCCCCGAAACCTTAACCGTCTGCTGATCAAGCTGTAGATATTCTGTTTCTGTCAAATCAAGATGCCCCCCTGGGCCGTGTAAATGAAAGGGATCTGATTTTTCATAGAGGGAATGGGCGGCGACGGACTCAGGGGTGCAGCGACGTATGGGATTGAGCGGCTTGATCAGAAAATGATCTTCACGCAGAATCCCCAGCATGCAGTCCCTGCCACTGCCCGGGGTGGCGGCAATAGCCGCACATTCAAGGATTTTCCCAAGATGCAGTGCCGGGCCCGGAGCAAAACCCTTAAGCAGGGGAAGGGCGGCAAAACATACAGGGTCGTAAGCCCTTCCGGCCACGATAACCTGTGCCCCATCCTGCAGGGCTTTAACAATGGGCTCTAACCCCATCTGCCCCACAATACAAGTGGATTCTTCCACATCCTGTGCAGTCAAAGGGGGGACCCCGGGCAGTGGCGTTATTTCGCCGGCGTTAAGTTTGGCCAGGACAAAGTCCCGGCTGAACTCAGCATCCACCCTGGCCATCTTAAAAGACAGCCCTTTCCCGTGGGCGATTTCCTCCACGATCTGCACATTCCAGTCCACGTGAACCCGGCCGCCGCTGCCGCCTGCAGAACCGATAATCACAGGAATTCCGGCATTTACTGCTGCCTCCAGGATTATCTCCAGGTCTCTTTTTACGGCAAACCAATCAGTAAAAGATTTTCCCATACCCAGATAATAGGGTCCTGGATCCGTGGAACCGGCATCCACCCCGATCAGATGTGGCTTTTCCGCCATCCCCAGCAGAAATGAATCCATGGGAAAACCGTAACCCAGAATTGCCGTTGGAGCCAACAGCCTGATCTCATCCATCTCCGTCATACCTCCCTTTCGCCAACAGTATGCATTTCTCCCCTGCCGCCTCGTCTGCGCTTTGCCATTACTCCTCCCGGTGCGTGTAGACGGGCAGGAGTATTGGGGCCACGCGGTTTCCCGTATCCACACATGCCTCCTGCAGCTGAAGGTGATAGTCAGCAACATGAGACAGTGTCAGCCTTTTTAGTTCCACGTCCCTGGACCTGCGGGAGGCGTTCAGGCCCGCCCTGCGGCCGTTGACCATAATATCCAGCAGAGAGTTGCCAGCCAAACGGTTGCGGCCGTGCACCCCTCCGCTATTTTCGCCCGCAGCGAATAAGTTCTTAATTGATGTTTGGACATCCCCGTCTATGGCAATGCCACCGTTCTGATAGTGGAGCGTCGGATATATGAGAATGGGATCCCGGCGAAAATCAATGCCGAAACGGCTGAACTGGCGCAGCATGGCAGGGAAGTTTTTTTCCAGCGTCCCGGTACCGTGCACCAGCTCCAATAGGGGCGTATCAAGCCAGACACCAACCATCCCCGTGGGCGTTTTTATCCCCAGTTTTCTTTCCCGGCACTCCCTGATAATCGCTGCCGACTCCACATCCCTCGTTTCCAGATGATGCACAAATACTTCACCCCGAACATTAAGGGGAGTGGCTCCCATGCTGCGCAACTTCTCTGTAACAAGCAAGCCCAGCACCTGGGGAGGGTAAGCGGCACCGGTAGGATGGTATTGAATGGTATCCATAAACTTTAAAGCGGCCCCGGCACGATAAGCCATTACAAGGGCATCAGCCGTGGCACCAAAATGGTTTGTGGTGGGAAAGCCCTGGTAATGAAGACGCCCGGAGCCTCCCATGGCCAGGATAACCGTCTTTGCCCGGGCAACAGTGTATGCCCCTGTCTCCAGGTTGTAAAGCACGGCACCGGCTGCTTTCCCCTCTTCGTCCAGCACCAGTTCCACTGCAGGAGAAAATTCGACCACACCGATACCCCTGCTTATCACCTCATCTTTTAAAACACGCATGATCTCCGCTCCGGAATAATCCCTGGCCGCATGCATTCTTTTCCTTGATGTGCCCCCCCCGTGTACGGGAAGGAGCGTTCCATCCTCTTTTTTATCAAAAAGCACCCCCAGGTCTGCCAGCCATTTGATTACCATGGGACCATCCTGCACCAGGTTATAGACTAACTCAGGTACATTGGTAAAGTGGCCCCCACCAAGCGCATCGAGGTAATGGATTGTGGGCGAATCCTGAGGCAGGGTGGCCGCCTGGATACCTCCCTGGGCCATCACTGTATTGCTGTCACCAAAGCGGAGTTTTGTCACCAGGAGCACATTCACGCCCTGCTCAGCGGCCATGAGCGCGGCGGCGGCGCCCGCGCCGCCTCCACCAAGAATAAGCACATCCGTATCATAATCCCATTTATCCAGGTTAACAGTAACTTCTTTGATGCGGCTTTCCGCTTCCAGCAAGCTTGCTAACTCCCGGGGCACTTTTTCTCCTTTATTGCATCCCACAGCCAGGGTGGCAAAACCCTCTTGCACGTAGTCGGGGTGAAATTTTTCCAGAACCACCTGCTTTTCAGCAGCGGTCATGCGGGGGAACTCTTTCCCCAGTCTTAAGGGGCGGGTTTCTTCAACAACTTTGATCAGCTTCTTCATCTCATCCGTATAAATATCAGGCATCCCCCTTCCCTGTGAATAAATCACTTACACTGGAGAGATGTGCCAGGTTCGAAATCTTAGCCAACATAAACCGGGCCTCCTCTTCGGAGAGACAGGCGGAAACCATATCCAGGTATTTAGCTTCAAGTTCCTCTTTAGTCAAAGGATTTTCCGGATCGCCCCGGGGGTTTTCCGTCTGCCTTTTAATAAGCGTACCATCTTCCAGCTTGCAGAGCAGCCTTGTGCTCCACTGTCCGGGATAGCGCTGGTCGGCCCAGTCACTTGTTTCCACCCTGGAGAGGTTCATAAGTTTTGTCAGGAGGGGGTTCTCCAGATTTTCCCTGTTAAATTCCCCGAGCCCCAGCTTGCCAAAGAGAAAGGCTGCCGCACCGCAATAAGGAAGGCTGAACCGGGCCTGAAAGGGAGTAGAAGGCGTTTTATTACCGACCAGCCCAACGGCTTCTTTATAGGTTTGATAACAAATCTCTTTCACCTGATGAGGTTTTATCCCTTCCTGTTTAAGCTCTAAAATAAGGTCAACGCCTCCATGCGTATGGCGGCAGGAAGAGTGGAGCTTAAAACTGTTATCCAGCATCCTGAAGTCCTCTCCCAGGGCCGTTGTCACCTTAGCCGGATCGTAATCAGGCGCAAAGGCATTGAAAAAACCTTTTTCCCCATCAAGGATGCGCGTAGCTGCAGTAAAGCCTTTTTCTGCCAGGTAAGCAGCAAGCAGTCCATTAGCGGCAGCTTTGCCCGCATGAAGATGTTTGCTCATAGCGGCGTCCTGGTGAAATTCCCAAAGCCCGGCAGCCTGAGTGCCGGCACTGCCAAGGGCCGAAACCACAGCTTCCGGTGAAAGACCCAGGATTTTCGCAGCAGCCGCAGCCGCGCCGAAAGTACCGCATGTGCCCGTAGTATGCCAGTAATAATAATGGGAGGGGTTTACGGCCTCTCCGATGCGTATAGCTGTTTCATAACCTACCACAATCCCCTCGAGCAGGGTTTTTCCTGATACGCCCGCCTTTTCCGCCGCAGCAATGGCAGCAGGAATAATCGGGGCGGCGGGGTGTAGAATGGAAGCCCGGTGCAGGTCATCCAACTCCAGAGTATGGGAGGAAACGCCATTAATCAAGGCTGCTCCCAGTGCAGCTCCTTTTTTCTTGAATCCAATGAATGAGGCGAGGGGATTACCCCCTTCTGCTGCAAGGATCTCTGCAACCATGTGGGCCGGGGGTTCAAGGGAACCGCGCAGGGCGGAACCATACCAATCCAA
>SKTJ01000322.1 GCA_007122565.1 Syntrophomonadaceae bacterium
CTGCGGACAAGTACGAGGACGTACTCCGCGAAGTACCCCGCGTCCGGGCGGACCTGGGGTATCCGCCTCTCGTCACGCCCTCGAGTCAGATCGTGGGCACTCAGGCAACCCTCAATGTCCTTCTGGGAGAGCGATATCAAGTCATCCCGGAAGAAGTTCCGGTAAAGATAAAGCAAGGGGCGGTCCGCCTCAATGGTCTCCACATCTCCCGTATCGGAGAGGGCGGCAAAGTAAGCCCCGGCTACGTTTTCCCCGTCCATATCGAAGCGGGCTCCCATGCCTCCTGCATTCATCTCTGGACCCATATCTGCCACCGGTTCACCATGCTGGTTTAAACCGCCGTAATAGGCCATATTAAAACCCCTGAACCAGCAGGCCACAGTGTGCTCCGGATCAATATTATAGGTCATCTTGGCACCAATCAGGGCTACACCGTGCTCCACAACAACCTGTACCCACGGGGAAAGGCTGGTGGGACTGTCAGGGGAAGGATTAATAATGGAATTCTCAGGGAAGTTCCACTCCAGCACCTCCAACAGACCGGAGTTTGCGGGCAACTCATGGAAAAGGTAGCCGCAAAGATAAATTGCCAATACCCCGAGCACACCATGGAAATATGAGTTAACCGGTTTATCCGGTATTTCCGGCGAAGAATCGGTGAAATCAAGATAGAGCTTTTCCCCGTCTTTTTTGAGCGTGATCATCACCTTAATCAGGGCATCCTCAACACCCACCGTATCCAGAACCCTGAACTGCCTGTAGGTGCCGTCATGGAGCTGGCTGACCTTTTTCTTTGCCGCTGCTGCCGTCATATTGATCAGCTTGCGCATGCTGCCCACAAAGAAGTCAGCTCCGTTTTTCTCGATCACTTCCATGATCCTTCTTCTGCCCACTGCGCACGCTGCTGCCCGTGCTTTAATATCGAGGACCATGGAGCGGGGATCCCGGACCATGTGGGCCATCGTGTTTACAACATCCTCACGCAGGCGGAAGTTTTCCGCAATTTTGATCGGCGGGAAGTGAATCCCTTCCTCATAGCGATTGCGGGATGTAAGGGGTGCCCCTCCGGGCTCACTGGCTCCCGTCTCCCCGGAGTGAACTACGCAACCAACCCAGGCTACCAGCTCATCCTCATGAAAGACTGGCATATACTGCATCATATCCGGCGTATGCACACCTGCGTAAAGGGGGTCATTGGCAAAAAAGGAATCCCCTTCCTTTACGCCAACACTGGGATCATTCGCAAAATGCTTCATAATGTACTTCAAGGGGAGCTGGCCCAACATCGTATGGAACCAGATTCCCGTGGCGCACATGGCCGAATCCCCGGAGGCGGTATAAATGGAGATTCCCAGGTCCCCCCAGCGCATCCCCGTGCTCGCACCTAACTTCATGCACGTTTCCTTGCATTCAAGGGCGATCATAAACATTTTGTGGCGAAATACCTCAAAATCCACATCGGGGATATTTTCCATGCAGGCAATTTCCCTTGCCGTCGGTATCTCGGGCTTGAGGCGGTGGCGCAAATCAAGATCTCTACCGGCCATTATTTTTCCTCCTTCCGTAACGGCTCCAAAATACCGTTGCCGTATTTATCCAGGGTGAAACAGTAGCCCGGGTCAATACAGTATGTTGTGTCGATGGATTCAATAACCGCAGGGCCCTCGATTACGTTGCCGGGCTTAAGCAGGGTATAATCGAATATTTGCGTGGGATGATAGTTCATATATTTCCTCCAGTAAACGGGGCGGGTATCCTTAACAGCCTGGCTGTCCGGCTCAACGCTGCCCAGGGGAAGCTCCACAAAGTTAAAATGATCCTGGGGAACCATAGCCGTGAGATAAAACGTCTCCACATCAATGCCGCCCTCAGGATAAGTGGCCTCCGGTGTATAGCGGCGGGCAAAGGCTTCATTAAAGCCGTCACAAAGCAACTTTATATCCGCCTCCCCTTCCACCTTGAACAAAGGCGAATTCACCATGGTAACATTCATCTGGGTGCCGTATTTCATATCCAATTCGAGGCTGAATCGGATCTGCTCGCGGCTAAATCCCTCCAGGGTCAGATCCCGGTAGGCACTTTCCATCAACTCGGCCACTATAGCGTTGAACGTTTCATAATCAGCGAAGTATTGCTGGCTGGCCGCGGCAAACATTTTAAGGGGGTTCGATTTTTCATAAACGTGTTTTACGTCCAGTGTGGTCGCACCAAAAGCTCCAAATACAGAAGAATAGGGACAGGTGATGATCTTCGGTATCTCCAGGATCTCATTAAAGCCACAGCAGTGGGAGGCCCCTGCCCCACCGGAAACAAAAAGGGCAAACTCCCGTGGGTCATGCCCCTTGAGGGCAACTTCCTTGTAGATCTCCTGTCCCATCTTGCCGTCAATAATCTTCTTGATCCGATAAGCAGCTTCAACCGTATCAATCCCCAGGGGGTCGGCAATCTTTTCTTTGATCGCAGCGTAGGCCTTATCCTTATTCACACGCATATTGCCGCCGAGGTAGAAGTCCGGGTTGAGATAACCGAGGACGATATCCGCATCTGTTACGGTAGGCTCTGTCCCACCCAAGTCATAGGCCGCAGGGCCGGGCATGGCCCGGGCACTCTGGGGGCCCACTTCCAGAAGGTTCCCCATGGCCGTATTCAGCCAGGCGATAGATCCTCCCCCCGCTCCGATGGAGCGTGACTCCACTGCCGGAATCTGGGTGCGCCAGCGGTCAATCACCGGAATGAAATCGTGGGAGGGAATCTCACCGCCCACAACGATTCCAATATCGAAACTGGTTCCACCCATGTCCGTGTAAATAATGTTATCCATACCATAAACCTGGCCCACCAATTTGCTGCCAAAGACACCGGCCACCGGGCCTGCGTTGTGGGTATAAACAGCCTTTGTACGGGATACCTTTTTCATGCCTCCCGTGTTGTGCACTAAGTTTAGGGAGTTTTTATAACCCTGGAGACGTAACTGCTCCTCCAGGCCGGCCAACTGTTCGGAAAGGTCTTTGTGCATATAGCCGTTTACAATCGTGGTCATGAAGCGGCCATATTCCCCAACCTTGGGGGATATTTCGCTGGACAGGAGCACCGGCATATTTCCGAGGTAGCTTTCCGGATACTCCTCCTCGATAATCGCCCGAATCCGTTCCTCATGTGCGCTATTGCGGAAAGACCACAACAGGCAGACCGCAAACCCCATTGCTCCCTTGTCCACAAGATACTGTATTTTACTGCGCACATCGTCCTCATCAAGAGGCATCACTACCTGCCCAAAACTGTCTATGCGCTCATGAATACCAACCACCATTTCCCGCCCGATTAAGGGTAAGGGTTTCCTGATGCGGGCCAGATCCTTGCTCTCCGAAGCGGAAAGGCCGTCACCCCACTGCCTCGCCCGACCCACATAAATGGTATCCTCAAAGCCTGCGGTGGTAATTAACCCCAGCTTGGGTCCCGTTCTCTCAATCAGAGCATTAGTCCCGATGGTCGTGGAATAACGGATGGACATGGTCTGTTCCAACGCCTCATCCAGATCCATTTCCAGAAAATCCGCCCCTTCCTCCAGGGCCTTAAAGAAACAAACGCTTAAATCGTAATACGTGGTGGGAACCTTAATCACTGCCGTTTTCCCTTCGTTAACGATAAAACAGTCGGTAAAAGTACCTCCAACATCAACACCGATAGAGAGGGACATTTACTTCACCCCCTTGTACTTGGCTTTGAGCTTATCCATATCCAGTATAATATCTTCAATAATCGGATGCCCCGGCGGCAAATACTCGTTCTCCACCATCGTCCCGCAGCCTGGGCAATAAAATTCCAGAATGCGACAGTAATCAGGATCGGGGGCATAAGAATAAGGGCCGTCCACAAACGGCTGATGCACATCCCGCGGATCCCGTTCCTGAACCTTGCAACCCCGCTTGTAAGACTCCCTTGCGGAGAATATCTCCCGCTCACAGCGGTTGCAAACCCACATTTCCTTATCAATATCAACCTCAAGGTATTCTGTAATGCGTACTCGCATTTAACCCACCTCCTCCATGATGCCGTTCAACAGTTCATCAACGCTGAAACGATAACCGGCCGGAACAACACAGGTAGTATCCACAGCTTCAATTATTGCCGGGCCTTCGATTACATTACCGGCACGCAAAAGTTCCCTGCTGAAAATTGGCGTGGCGCAAAACGCTCCTGCATCTGGCCAAAAGACCGGCCGTTCACCTGTCTTTGCCTTCGTTGGATCTGCACCCTCCACTTCATGCCGGGGTAGCTCAATATGAGGAATTTCGGCTACGGCGTTAAGGATTAATGAAGTGAGCACCGTTATTTTTTGCCCCAATTCCTGCAGCTCCTTTTGCGTAAGCTCAGAAACATAGATAAAATGCCTTTCTTCCGCAACGCTTTCAGCGGCTCGCCCGTAAATTTCCAGATAGTAGGAAAGTTCATCCTCAGCAAATCCTTCACCGCGCATATCCCGAATGGCCGTCACCTTAAGCTGGGAGATAACCTCGTTCAACTGCTCTGCCGTCTCCTGCAAATCAGCTACGACCAGATTGGCGGAACAACTACTGGAATACTTGTGCAACACGTCCATGGTACCCAGGCCAAAGGCACTGAATATGGGTGAATAGGGCGAGGTGATAATTTTGGCTTTACTCAGCCCCTGCACATAACCACAGCAGTGGGTCGGCCCGGCTCCGCCGTATGCAAATACGGCTTCGGGACGCCACTCTTCCCCGCAG
>SKTJ01000303.1 GCA_007122565.1 Syntrophomonadaceae bacterium
CTTACAATAAATGCAGCGGAAAAGGCAAAAACAGCGAATGAAAAACCAACGATATTCGCAAAAAATGTGTGCATCCTATCTTCATAATCGTTAAAAGGGATACCCTCCACAATAGGGGCAGTTTGAAAGAGAGCAGTTAAAATCAATGCCAAACCAAAAATCGTGATGATAAATTTTTGAAACCAATATTACTTTAAATAGACCCATCCTTCTACGATAGATGCAAACCCTACCAAAATAAAAACAAGGTTCATAATCCATGCGTTAGGGGTGTTCTGTGCACCTAATTGGCTTGTTGTATTTTCAAAAATCGAGTATTCCCCGAAACTAAATAATGGTAGGATAAACATTGCCATTATAAAAACTAAATAGGCCGGCCATAAAAAATACACTTTATTTATTATCTTTCTTAGACTTTCCATTTGCACCACTACTCTAAATTAATAATTTACGGCACCTGAAATGGACGGCGCTCCTGCTTGCAAAGGTGTTGGATAAGCTTCCGTCCCGACAACGCTGCGGTGGAAATACCGATCATGGCATCCGCCCATTGGCCCACCATGTAAAACTGCTCAAGCCCGGGGAGAGTGCGGCTTAATCCTTTCAACATAACGTTAAACCCACTCCGCGGTGGTGTCCAGGTTTGCCGTCCTTCATAATTGCCCGTATAGCGTTCCGTGGTTACGGGGGTAGCCACATCCACTACCTCTATTTGCCGGCCAAGCCCTGGAAACCGGTTCTCCAGGATCTCTATCACTTTTGCAGCAGTTTCCTCTTTTGTTTCTCTGTAACGGTTTTTATCCTGGTAAAGGGAAGCCCAGTACTCATATGTTGAATCAACGGGAACTATAATTACGCCTTTACCTGCTGGTGCATAATTGGATCCGCTATAAAACTCCACATTTAAATAAGTTTGCTCCTGGCCGCCTATACTTACTGGGAACTCTGTAAAATAACATATGGCCGGCGGTTCCCCGGATAAATCCCGCGCCACCCCCAGGCAGACGAAAACGGCAAATGGTTGAGGCTCCTGGGGAGGACGGGCATAAAAATCCCTGATCAGTCCGGTTACATACTTTCCTCCCAGCATTCCAAAAATAGTGAAATAACCATCAGCGGCGGAAATGACAATATCAGCCCGGTATTCCGAGCCGTCTGACAGACGTACTCCTACCGCCCGGTCACCTTCCACCAGGATTTTCTCTACCTTGGAACGATAAACTATTTCCCCGCCCAGATCCAGGTAACGTTTTTCCAGGGAGCGTGAGAAGGTCAGAGAGTCTGCCTGCGGAGTTCCCAGTGTGCGGTTATGGCAACCGGCCATGAAGCCTAAGTGTACCCCCACGGGAACCTGGGGAATACCATATTGGACATATGGAAATACCCTGCGTAAGAAAGGATTTTGAAAACGGGAAGCAAAGTCATTTAAAGTTACTTTCATCCAGCGCGGCAGGTAAATAAGGCTGGGAGCTAACCTGGCCATATCCGTCTTTTTATAGAGAGGCAGGCCCAGTAGCTCAAAACGGCTGAAGCGACGCACCGCTGAGATATATTGATCGATTAGCCTTGTATCTTCCGGCGCCAGTTCTTTTAAATGATTTTCCAACCTGTCAATATTGGTAAAAACATTAAACTGGCTCCCATCAGCTGTTTCACACTGCACGAACAGCTCATGAAAATCCATCTCCAGTTGGGAAGCACCCAGCTCTTCCCAGATGGGATAATACTTTGAAGCAGAACCTGCCCCCGCCAGGTGGTGAATGCACCCGTCAAAAACATACTCTTTCCGATGCCAGGCCGTGCAAAGCCCCCCCGGCTTATCGTGCATCTCCAGGAGCAGGGTCCGGTAACCGTTTGCCTGTGCGTAACTCCCCGTAGATAGTCCGGCGATCCCAGCTCCTATAATAATCATCGTTTTTTCTTGCATAACTTGACCCCTTTATCATTTTTCCATAGCCTTTTCTCTTTATCCTTTTTTATAGTCTTATTAATTATTCGAATTCGCTATCTTAAAGACAAATCCTCTTTAACTGTTCTGTTAACGGAGCGCTTGATAATGTTTGCTATAATACGCGCATCATCTCCATTTATTACACCGGCGTGTTAAAGTATCATATTTTTTGAGATTTAAAAAAGGAAATGCCAACTTCATATAGAATATTTTGAAATAGCGATACATTAAAAGCACAGCATTAATTAAATGAGTCATATTTGCCCTGGAAGTTTTTTATGTATAGTTAAATAAATCTGAAAGAGGAATTGATAAATCATGCTTAAATCAGTAAAAATTTGGCTAAGAATAATCATCGGCTTTATATTCACAGTATGTGTACTTATTGGTATAACCGCTTATGCACTGTTAGGGACTGTAGCCACTGATTCTTTAGAAATAATTATAACAGAGGCTACAGGAACGCAGACCCAGGAGGTGATCTTTTTAGCGAGCCTACAGCCTCTTAATATCCAGATTGCCTTATTTTTTTCAATCGGTGGCATGGCTTTGTGTCTGATATTTCTTTATTTCCTGGAACACAATTTCAAGGTTTTTGTGACTCCGGGGGTGATCTGCATTATTAGCGTTCTATCGCTTCAAGGATTAATAAGCTTTATAGCAAACTTTATCCCCACAAATATTTCTAGTAACGTTTTCAATTACATTCATGCATCCATCGTCAGAGGCAGTCATGCCAGTCTATTTGCAATTGGCATAGGGTTGCTCCTGATGGTGGTATCCTACCTGGACTACAATAAAAGACGCGGGAATGAAGCTTAAGCCTTTTTCCCAACCGCATTTATTTCGGACATTCTAAGTTTTCCGTTCCGCTTCAGCCCCGGCTAGAATCATTTTCCTGCTACTTTAACGGAAGCCGATATCGTCAATGAAGATCTCGCCCCGGGGTGAGCGGTCAAATATGAACCTGATCCCGCGGATTGCCGCCGGGTCGAAGGCGTCATTCGCTGCGGTTATAAAATCTGCAAGGGGAATGGAAAAAGTGGAAAATACGGGCTCCGATTCGAAGGGGACCTGGAGTGGCGGTTTGAACATACGGTACGGCAGGGCCGGCTGTAAGGGAATGATGTGGCTCAGGGGCAAGCTTGCCTGCTGCCCTGCCCGATCGGTAAGCTCAATTGTAAAATCAAGGGGGCCTTGCTCTTTGGAGGCGTTGGCCAGGGCAAAGGTAAGCGTATCGCTCGGCTCCGGGGAAAAATCCGCAGGCAGCTGCAGGCTGTACGATCCTGGACCCTTTTGCTCCCCATCCCAACCGATACGTGCACTCACCGTATCGCGCAGACGTCCATCGCCCAGGGTTACGGCCTCTTCGCGCCAGGTTGTCAGGTTAGCGCCGCTCAGCCGCCCCCCCGCATAAGTTGTGGTTTCAAGATCCAGATCCTCTTCATAGGTGGCGATAAGTCTGGTCCGGGAACTCCGGTACTGGGACAGGTAAATAGTCTCCGGCAGCCAGTTACGACCGGCAAGGGGGTTTTCAAAGAGGTATTCATATTCCCGCCTGCCGTGCAGGGACGCTTCCAGGAAACTGCTGATCAAGACTTTAGCGACTGTCTTTTGCTCGTGGAACGGCATGATCGCACCGCGGTTTAAAAACCACGCGGCTGAATACATATCCACGCGGCCCCAGGCCGTGTTAAACTGCCCGTGATTGGCTCCATAAACGTACACCGCAGCTTTAAAATAGTCCCGGTCATCTGCAAAAGAGACGCGGTCATATTGTCTTGACCCCGCAAAGGAACGGACGTCACTGTCCGCCGAACCCTGTAAAACGAGGTAGTTGATGTCCTCCAGGAACGTATCCCGTTTACGTAGCCGGTACTGACCGTCTGAAGGTGCAATTGCTATGACGGCACGGATGCTGTAGCCAAAATCAAAACGCAGCCCGGCGTTATCTGGATGCGCAGGCAGCTTGTTCAAGGCCGCTGCAAGGGCGGCAGCTTCACCGCCGCGGGAGTGGCCCATAAGGGCGATATTATCCGTATCAACCATGCCTGAAAATATATGGCCTTCCTCCTCGTTCCAGCGGTGCAAGGCGGCAAGGTGCTTAAGGAGCAGGTAACCCCGGGCATCGTTCTCATTCCTTAATCCGCCGAGCATAACTTCAATAATACCGGCTCCGTTTAGGAAGTTTTGATCCACCGAGGCCACAATGAATCCTCTGCTCGCCAGCAGTTCACCCAGGTATTCATATCCCGGGTCGGAGAAATCATCCATATCGTGGTTGCCGTGCACGATCAGCACCAGGGGGAATGGGCCGGCACCGCCGGGGTACCAGACGCGGGCGTTTAGGGGCACTTGCGTGAGATCGAAACCCCAGTATGAACTGCGCAGCCAACCCGAAATTCCTGCCCAGCCATCCACCAGGCTGGAAATATCCACGTTTTCTGTCCCGATCGTAACCTCCTGGTCATACTCCGGCCGGTGCCTGTCCGTACCGCTACCGTAAGTAAGGGTGAGGACGGGGTAAGGACCGGCCTGACCCGGATCCTCCAGCGCCAGGGGTTTTACGTTTGCCGACTGCCCGGCATAATCGGGCACCTGGTAAGGGGGGCCGTCCCAGGCAAACCAGGAAACTGCCGCCAGCAGCCCTGCCCCGCCCAAAACCAGCACACACCAGGCGGCACGCCGCTTGGCCGGTTCAGGCATTCCCTTCGCCAGGGCCCCTGCGCCTGCCCCTAGGAGTGATGCTGCGAGAGTGAGAAAAGCCATTACCACAATAATGC
>SKTJ01000231.1 GCA_007122565.1 Syntrophomonadaceae bacterium
ATTCCATGGAAAGGTTTACTATACTGGATTCATGGCTTCTCGGTCTTGCCGGCAATATAGATGAAGAACACGAAGCAGGGAGGGAAATGGCGGGGGTTTATTACCGTTCTAGGGCGGAATGGCTCTGGGAACGGCGCCGGGGAACGTCCCAGGACAGCGCGGTTTTGACCTATTATGTCCTTCAGGAAGCACACAACAGGGCACAGCAGAAGCTTGATGAACTTTTTCCCAGGGATAGTGGATATGAAATTAAACTTGAACAGCCCGATATCCGGATTCTCAGTAATGCTGAGCAGGATACACGGACAGAGGATGCTTACCACTTTGTGGTCTGGACCGATCCTGCAGAAGAGGGTCAGGTTCGTGATGCCAACGATCCTGCAAGCTGGGGTGAAGATGCCGTTGTGGTGGATGGGCGGACAGGGAAGGCATTACCTGCAGATGAAGCTACAGAAGTTAGATATTATTCCGGTGAAGAAGAAAATAAGCTAAGCGATGCCACCCTGATCTTTGACGAAGAAAGAGCAGACGATGGCCAATGGCGGGGCAGGGGAAGGGGAGGTGGTTTCTTACCCTTAGATTGTTTATTTTATGCCCTGCTGCATGATACTTCCCAGGCTGAACATATTGCAGCGCTGCGACAATTCCGGGATGAAGTTCTTTTTGCCAGTGCTGCAGGGCGTTTATGCGTTACTTTTTATTACAGGTACAGCCCTCCTTTGACCAACATAATCTCCCGGCACCACGCCTTGAGGTATGGGTTTCGCATTGTATTTGTTGAGTCCCTGGTCAAAATGGTACAATGGATTGGTTGACCGGGAATTAATCAAGCCTGTAGCAGTTTTATGGTCAACGGAAAAGGAATATGAAGATGAGAGTAGAAGTATTCTCTGCTGCTGCAATGATTAAACGGAGAGTGCTTCCATGAACCGCCTTCTTGTTTTTCTAACGATCGCGTATGCTTTGGGGATCTCCCTTGGCCGCCATATTACTCTTGAAGCAGGAATTTATCTTGCAGTGGGAGCACTGCTATTTACAGCCTGGAACCTGTGGATGCGACAGGAAGGTTTTAAAGCATTAATTCCCTTTTTACTCCTTTTTCTCGTTGCCGGCTCCCTTGCTTTTAACCTGGCAATTAAAAAAGTAAACGGTACTCTGCAGGAATTTGACGGTCAGCGCTGCACGCTCGTGGGAATGGTGGCCGACGAACCCCTTTGGCATGATGACAGGGTTGTTTTTCCCCTTAATCTTGATTTTATACAGCTGCGGGAAGAAAAAAAGTTTGCTGCCAGCATGGTAAGGGTAACCCTGTACCGGGGTGTGGAAGCCGATACAGCCCTTGCTTACGGACAGGAGGTGACTGTGCGCGGCCTGCTTGTTGTGCCCGAGGGAAAGCGAAACCCCGGTGGTTTTGATTACCGTTCCTTTCTTGAGACAAGGGGCATGGGTGCAGCTTTTTACGGAGAGACGGCTTCGCTGGTTGTGGGGGAATTCTCACCATCCCTTTCTCCGGTGCGCCAATTTGCCCTGGAGTTAAAAGAAAAGATGAAGGCAGTTTTACAGGCCCAACTGCCAAACAGGGCGGGGGGACTGCTGATAGCAATTCTCTTCGGTGAGCGCCAGGCCCTTGATCCTGCAGTTGATGAGGCTGTGCGCCGTTCTGGCGTGGCGCACATGATGGCCGTTTCAGGGCTTCATGTGGGACTTCTTGCTGCACTGCTGTTTCTGTTCTTTAAACGGGCGGGGCTAGGTGGATGGCCTGCCTGCTTGCTTCTTATGCTTGTCCTTTTTGCTTACACATACCTTACGGGCTTGAAACCATCCACCCTGCGTGCGTTTATCATGATTGCCATGGGAGTTTTAGCACTGAGCCTGGGGAGGCGAAAGGATCTGCCCACTACCGTTGCCCTGGCCGGTCTATTGACCCTGATATATAATCCTCTGCTTTTATTTAATGTGGGGATGCAGCTTTCTTACGGGGCCACCCTGTCTATACTGCTGTTTACAAATTCCCTGCAGCAGATGGTTGGCTTACTTTTTGCCCGCCTGCCTGCATCTTTTATTCCTTCATCCTGGATGGACAACCTGGCAGGCCTGGCAGCTGTAACCATTGCAGCGCAGATTGGTATCCTGCCCCTTATTGCCTTCTATTTTAAGGAAATTTCCCTTGTGGCCCTGCCTGCGAATATCCTGATCCTGCCTGTTATGGCTTTGTTACTGGGTATTGGACTCGTTTGTGCAGTTTCCGGTCTCTTTATTCCGCTGGCAGCCTCTTTTCTTACCCTTGCTGCGTACCCCCTCCTTGCTTATATCATCGTGCTTACCGGTTGTTTTGGATCACTTGATTTTGCCACAATATACGTGTTTCCACCGCGCTTTTGGGAAATTATCGTTTACTACAGCCTTCTTGCCTTTGTAGCCTGGAAGAACGGTACCGTCAGTAAGAATTTATCCAAACTTCTGATCCGGCTTAAAGCACTGAAGCTTAAATTGCGGCTTTTTCCCATAATGGCAGTGTCGTTTACGATTGCTTTGCCTTTTGCCTGGTGGGGCTTGCCATCATTACCGGAGAAGCCTTTGGAAGTGGTTTTTTTAGACGTATGTCAGGGGGATGCTGCCTACATACGTACACCTTCAGGTATGAATATTTTGCTGGATGGTGGGGGACGTCCGTCATACATGGGGGATATTGAACGGGTGGGCCGGCAGGTTGTGATCCCTTACCTGGAACAACGGCGTGTGCGGAAGCTTGATTTGGTGATCATTTCCCATCCCCACGAGGATCATTACGGGGGTCTGCTGGCCGTTTTGGAAAAAGTCCCGGTGGAATTGCTTGCAACCAACGCAGAGGAGGCTGAAGCGGAACCATATATAAGGCTTTTGGATCTGGCTGCGGCACGGGGTATCCCGCGATTGACACTGCAAAAAGGAGATACTCTGATTCTGGGACCATCTCTGAAAATGGATGTATTTGGCCCTCCGGCAAACCTTTTCAGGGGTACGGGCAGCGATGTAAACAACAATTCGCTTGTGATGCGGCTTTTGTACCGGGAAGTGAGCTTTCTTTTCACCGGTGATATTGAAGACAGCGCCGCTGCGTGGCTGCTTAGGGAAAAGGTTCCGTTACAAAGCACAATACTAAAGGTTCCTCACCACGGCGGTTACATGTCTGTCTTCCCATCATTACTGGCAGCGGTGGATCCGCAGGTTGCTGTTATCCAGGTGGGCCGCAATACTTTTGGTCATCCGCATGGGGAGATACTGAACAATTTAAAAGAACATGGTCCGGCAGTGTACCGCAATGACCAGCATGGTGCTGTAATGATCTCAAGCGACGGTTATACGTGGCATATTAAAACCATGTTTGCAGATGTGGCATTGCACCATGCACCTGAAGGGTCATTGGGACAAAGGCTTATCTGTGTGAAAGAAAAGCTGCCGGAAGCTGGCAGCTTTAAGCGTGCTGCAATTAATTAAGTTGATAATGCGAATAACATTCTTCAGTTGCCCGATTTTCCAAAGAGCAGCACCGGGCAGTGGGAGCGCCGCACTACCTGGTCGGCTGTACTGCCAATAAACAGGTTTGACAGCTGTCCCTTTCCACGGCGGGAGAGGGCAATGAGGGATGCCCCTTCCTTTTCTGCAGTCGAGATAATATGGGAAGATGCGGGTGTCCCTACCAGAACTATGCTACGAGCTTTGACACCATTTTCCAGGAACTTTTTCTCCCACTGTTTTAAGTATTCGCCAGCCTGAATTTCTGTATTTTTGATTTCTTCCACTGTTTCGCCCCGGTCCACAACGTTTAGCAGGATTACCTCTTTTAACATACCTGCAAGCTCCAGCACGCGATTAAAAACATATTCGGCGCTTTGTGAAAAATCAGTTGGCAGGACAACGGAAGCAAGGTTATCTTTGAAGATAGGAATGCGCTGTGCCGTTGTATTGCCTGCAAGGGGCTTTTTCTTTATCTGTTCTGCAATATATAAAAGCTCCCCCGATAACTGGGAATATTCCCGGGCCGCTGATGGCATATTGGGGGTAACAATGTTTTCAACAAATGTACCAAGGCGGTCTGCAAGGTCTGCCAACTTTTTATTCATTTCTTTACTGAAGTCAAAAAAATACTTTTCAACCAGCACAGGTAAGGGGGCAATACGGACCACATCGGCGGTGGTGCTGCCCAGCATTAACTCCCGTACCGCACTGCCCTCACCGATGGAGCCGATGAGGATCAGATCTGCCTTTTGTTCCACGGCAAGGCGCTTTATTTCTTCAACCACGGCGCCTGAAGGCACTTCCACAGTAACGTTAAACCCTTCCTGTTCTAACTCTTCTTTTTTGCTCTTCACCTTTTCCAGAAATTTTTTTTGCATTGGATGTATGCCGTCCTGCACCCCCAGCTCCACCCTGACAACATGAACGAGAAGCAGTTCACGACACCCCAGTCGGCGCAGGTCTTCCAGGGAGTTAAATAGTTCCATGGCCGGACCGGAAAAATCGAGGGCAACCAACACTTTATTAAACAATGATGCTCACATCCTTTGTATGTAAAATATGCCTTTACTGTTGCCTTCACAAAGCTGCCAGGAAGCAGGCAATCAAATCTTAATTCGACGGGATAACTTAAATATCCTACACGCAGATTGCCTGACCTGTATATTTATTTTTAAGATATAATGGTTTAAGATATAATTAATACAGTCAAGGTTGGAAGGAG
>SKTJ01000295.1 GCA_007122565.1 Syntrophomonadaceae bacterium
GTAACACTGAGCGAGGGGAAAATTTCAAAAGTGGAGGAGGCCGGTAGTAATGGCTGATATTGTGGAAATTGAATTATGGCGCCTGCTGATGGCCTATATATTTTTAGTTTTGTTATTGGTGATCACGTGGAGGCTGGGAATCGGGCGGGAGAAGGAAATAATCATTTCCACTTTTAGAATGACGGTGCAGTTAATTGTGATGGGGTATGTGCTGGTGGCTGTTTTTGATGCAAATCACCTGCTTATTTCGCTGGGTATCCTTGCTTTAATGGAAACATTCGCCATACGCAACATCTACAGCCGCGTCAAAGTAAACATTAATTTGAAGCTGCGTCGTGTTATTACATTGTCTATGGTGTTTGGCACAGGGATTCCCATATTTTTCTTTCTAATCGTGGTGATTAATGTAAACCCCTGGTACGAAGCCCGCTATTTTATTCCTATTGCCGGCATGATGATCGGGAATTCCATGACGGGGATTGCTTTAGGTGCAGAAAGATTGATCAATGGCATGAGGGGCGGCAGAGAATGGGTGGAAGGGGCATTAATGCTGGGTGCCACTCCTTACCACGCCTCAAAGACAGTGGTGAATGATGCCTTCAATGCGGCGATTATGCCTTCCATCAACTCCATGCTGGGGATGGGGATCGTGTTTTTGCCCGGTATGATGGTCGGTCAGATTCTTTCCGGCGTTTCCCCCCTCGTTGCCATTGACTATCAGATTGCCATCATGCTCGGCATCGTGGGAAGCGTTTCCCTGACCATATTTATGTTGCTGCAGTTTGGCTACAAGACGTTTTTTAATCAGCGGAGTCAGTTGGAGCTGGAGTAGGGGGAGGGGAAAGCAAGTATTCAGGAGTAGGATGGTTTTTGTAGGGGCGGCTGCCCACAGCCGCCCGTGAAATGTCTGCAGAGGTGCTGACATTTTTTTTATGGAAATACGTAGGGTATCTCCGGTTTTTCTATTTCGGTGATCTGGTCCACCACAATAGCCGGGATGGGGCGATTATTGAACAATTCCACCGCGAGGGTTCCGTTGATGCGAAACCAGGTGTCCGCAGTCAGTTCCTCTGCCTGATCATAGCGGCAGAGAATTCCTGATAACTGCATGTCGGCTGTACAACAGGTCATGATAAAACGGGACAGTAAAAAGGTTTGAGGTTCCAGATCCTCAGTTTTGTGCACAAAGCCGCTTATTTCCACATCCAGGCCCAGGTGTTCCTCGGGCAGCTGATAGAGGGCAGTAAGCCAGGCCACATAATTGTCTTCTTCAATAACAACATTACCGGAAACAGGAAATGGTTGAGCTGTGTCCACGTCCAGAGTAATGTCCCCGTCGATGATGCTTTGTGGCCCGTCCTGCACAACACCCGTACCTCCCATATCCGCACTTCTTCCAGCCAGCGAAGCGGAATCGAGGGCAACAGCTGGGAAAATTACAGATAACAGTAATGGTATGAAAAAGATTGTATAAGGGGTGAGGCGAAATTTCCGGCGGGGGATAGTAAATAATTCAGGAAGGGTGACTGCCATCATAAAGCACATGGCAATAATGCCAAACTTGATAAATGGGATCATTTTTGGATTAACATAAAGTAAAGCACGGCCGGAACTTAAAGTTTGGCTGAAAAAGTAAGCAAAGCCACCCAGCAGTAATATTTTTAAGATGGCGTCAACATTTAACCTGCGCGTGTGTAAAAAGCTCAAATGACCACTCCCTTTACAGGTAAACCGAATCGGCAAAATATAAAATGATAAAAGAAACAATAATCACAAGGACTATCAATGTGAAGACAAATTTCTTCTGGAAACTCCCCAGGAGCAAAAGCAGATTTTTGATGTCCAGCATGGCACCAAAGACCATGAAGCTGACCACGGGGCCATTGGAGAACTGCTGCACAAAATTACGGGCAATAAAAGCGTCAGAGGTGGAGCAGATGGATAGGATAAAGGCAAAAAGCATCATGGTAAGGATGGCCCCGGCCGGATTATTGCTGAAAATTTGCATGGTTTGGGGTGAAACACTGGTCTGAATGTATGTGGAAAAGGCGGCAGCAATAATCAGGTATTGTCCTACGAAAAAGAATTCTGTGGAAGCATGACGCACAACGCCAAGGATTTTTTTAAAGAAAGAATTGCTATTACCGTTTTCACCAACGCCGCAAAAGCCGCACTGGCATGTATTGAACACCAATCTGTCACTTAATACTTTATTTTTATAGGGTATAAAAAGGAAAAAATGTCCCACCGACAGGGCAATTGTAACTCCCAACAACAACCTCCAGATAGCTATCTCCGGCTGGCCGGGGAAGGCGTAGAGCGTGGAGGCGATGACTACTGGATCAACAATGGGGGCAGCCAGCATAAACGTAACTGCCGCAGAGAGGGGTATCCCTTTTTGGATTAGGCGGCGCATTACCGGAATAATGGCACAGTCACAAACGGGGAAAAGGACCCCGGCAAACACAGCCAGACCCATGGCCAGTTGGGGGTGTTTGGGGAAAAAACGTGTTATTAATGATTCGGAAACAAAAACCTGGATTATGGCGGAAACAAAAACGCCAATCAGGATAAAAGGGAAAGCCTGAAAGAGGATACTGGCAAAAACGGTTACAAAGGCAGACGCCTTGCCCATATAGATTTGACCGGAAATGGAGTCCATGATGCTAAGGGTGCCGATGAGGATGATAGCCAGAATCACGGCATAAAAGAGAGAGAAAGAGACTACATTGTCCAGGGCTAAGCGGAAACCCTGGGTGGAGCCGTATTGAGGCGCCTGCACCGTTTGTGCCCATTGCTCACGCGATGCAACCTCTGTCAGCCCTGCATCCCCGTTCAGCTGTTTTAACAGGGAGAGGGATTCCTTTCTCTTTTCTGCTGTTAATGGGGCGGTGTTCGTTAAAAAAAGATAATCGCTTTTTTCGAGCGGTTCACGAAAGAAAGACCCCAGATTTTTTAAATAAACGGGTAGTGTGCCCGCGTCAGCTACGCCGGAGATACTGTTGACGTACGCCAGCCTTCTCATTGCAGAGCTTTCAAGCAGTTTGATGAACGGTTCTAATTCCCAGGTGCCGTTATATTCCACAATCAAGCGCTTTGGCGCGTAGCGCTGGATCAAGGCTGCCAATGCTTCAGCATCAGGAGTTTTAGCTTTTGGTTCGGCAAAATGCAGGTTGTTGTTCCGGAGATTCTTCCTGTCAAGTGGTGTATTGCCATTTTCATACTGAACAACCAGGGTGCTTTCATCCTTGGAAAGGGCATAATCCACCAGCTGATTTAACAGTGTTGTTTTACCCGAGCCCATAAAACCGCAAATTATATCGATTTTGGTTTTCATTAAGATATGCCCCTTGGTCTGTACCGTGGTTCAGGATACCTGTTCGAAACCGCAGTCTCAAGTTAAAGATATTAGGGTTGCCTTTGCTGACCCGGCCCACATGCTAAACTCGCTGCGCTCAAACAAGTAGCATGTGGAACCCCGGGCCAGCATAGCCTTTTGATCGAGCCTGAACGGTTACTCACAGGAATCCTGAACCCCTTTGGGATGTTTCCAGAGTGCCTGGGTTGTTACGTTTATGTTTATTCAGACCTTGCCTGGAAAAGGTCATTCAGGGCGCCCTTGTTAAGGTTTTTTCCAATTACACATATTTTCCCTGCATGCCCGGCAAGCGTGCTCCGCGTGGCGATTTCACCAGGGATATAATCAAAATGAAGCCATTCCGTTTCGCTTACCGGGACAATGCCTTTGGCACGGAGCACCGTTCCCCATGTTTCTCCCTGATCCAGCAGTTCCAGTATCCGCTGCAGCTGAACCTCGTTAAAAAGCTTTGGAGTTTCCAAATTCCAGACATCAAATTGACTGCTGCTGTGAGCGTGATCGTGCCCTGCCATGGGAAGAATGTTGGCCGGGGTAGGAACATTATCTTCTGCCACGGCAAGAATCTGGCGAGCCGTCAGCTTGTCCCACGCAGTTGTAATCAGGTTTGCTTTTTGATTAATGCTGCGAATATCCTTGCTGATTTGCACCAGCGTTTCGTTGTCACAGAACTGGGTCCTGCTGAATATAATGGTAGTTGCATGCTTAATTTGGTCCTCATAAAACTCACCAAAATTTTGCAGATAAAGGTTGTATTTGGAGATATCCACCACCGCCACCCTCATGCCAAGCTTTCCACCTTTGATGCGGTTAAAGGCCTCAGCCGTTTTTAAAACATCGGAGAGCTTTCCCACTCCTGAAGGTTCAATAATAATTCTGCCTGGCTGAAAGCGGTCATACAACTCTTCCATGGCCTGCGTAAAGTCCCCTTGCAGGCTACAGCAGATACACCCCGCGTTGATTTCACGCACAGCGATCCCCGTTTCCTGCAAAATAGACCCGTCAATGCCCACTTCCCCAAATTCGTTTTCTATAATGGCAATTGGAACCTTAAAGGCATTTTCTTTGAGCATTTTTTGAATGAGCGTTGTTTTCCCCGCTCCCAGGAAACCGGCAATTATGTCAATTTTAAAACTCATATCATTCTCCTTTTGTAACTACTCAGGTATAATTTGCAGCGGGGTTCAGGATACCTGTTCGAAACCGCAGTCTCAAGTTAAAAATACAGGGGTTGCCTTTGCCGACCCGGCCACATTTTAAACTCGCTTCGCTCAGACACTAAAATGTGGAAACCCCGGTCCGGCAAAGCCTTTTGATCGAGCCTGAACGGTTTCTCACA
>SKTJ01000067.1 GCA_007122565.1 Syntrophomonadaceae bacterium
AAAAAGCATGATAAACCCTCCGATAAGCATGAGGGTACTGATTGAGTCCCGTACTGAATCACCCAGGATTTGTCCGATAGGACGCCCGTCTTCCTGCCGGGCCTTGACCAGTGCAAAGAGGGCCTGACTGAACATACTTTTTGTCGGCCTTTTTTTAGTTTCATCTTTTTTGTTTTTGTCATCACCAGCCCGGTAATAGCGCATTACAAGGCCTACAGTGATTGCGGAAAAGTAGTGGGCAAGCGCAATAATAATACCTGTTTGCGGAGCGTGGAGCATTCCCACAGCTACGGCGCCAAACATAAAAAGGGGATCTGCAGTGTTTACAAAGCTAAGCAGCCGCTCTGCCTCGGTTCTGGTGCACATTTTCCGCTGACGCAATTTGCTGGTTAGGACGGCACCGAGGGGAAAGCCGGAGGCCAGCCCCATTGCCATAACGAAGGAACCCTCCCCGGGAACATTAAAAACGGGACGCATTACCGGTTCTAAAAGAACACCGAGAAAGTGTACAACTCCCAGTCCGATCAGCACTTGGGCAAAGATAAAAAATGGCAGTAATGCGGGGAAAACAATATTCCACCAGACTGCCAGCCCGCTTAATGAAGCTTCAAATGCTTCTTTCGGATACAGAACCATGCCAATCGTGAGCATTACGGCAATAAGGGCAGGAAGGTAATAAAGCAGGACTTTCTTTCGAAATTTAAAAGGAACAAAAATGAGCAGGATAAAAAGAAAGACAAGCAAAAAGATCATTACATACATGGTTATACCCCGGCTATCATAAATTATAATCATAAGTATTATATTGCTTCTTAGTATCCGGTTAGACCATACTGGGAAATATTTAAATGTTTTGGCATAAACTATTTCTTAGAAAAAGGTTCTAGTTTATAATGATATGGCAAACTTGTCTGCTGAAAGGGCGATGCGTCATTATGATAGAGAATATAAAAGTTGGTCTTGCCCTGAGCGGTGGAGCGGCACGTGGTTTTGCCCATATCGGTGTATTGAAAGTTATTGATGAGGCCGGCATAAAGATAGATTGCCTGGCCGGAACCAGCATGGGTGCCCTGATCGGTGCCCTTTATGCCAGTGGGTTGAAAGTTAAAGTAATGGATAGACTGATGCGAGCTGCAGGTAGTGTTAGTTGGCTGGATTTTGTTTTCCCACGGATGGGGCTAATCAAGGGAGAAAAGATAGAGGAGATCGTTCGACTGCTTACAAGACGTTCCACATTTGAACAGTTGCGCATTCCCCTTGCTGTGGTGGCCGTCGATCTTTATAGCGGCGAAAAGGTAGTGTTGAATGAAGGACTTGTTTGTCGCGCAGTGCGGGCTTCTATTTCCATCCCTGGGTTCTTCGTACCCTTGGTGGTTGATAACAGATTACTCGTTGATGGTGGGGTGCTCGACCGGATTCCTATTGAAGTGGCCCGGGAAATGGGAGCAAATGTTATTATTGCTGTGGATACAGGCATATATAAGCGAAATACTAAATTCAACTCCGTATTGGATGTTGTGACACGCTCTTTTGATATTATGCAACAGGAGATCTGCCGTTCGCAGCTAACAAAGACTGATCTGGTTATCTCACCGGAGTTGGATATTGCCCCTTCCCAGTTTGAAAGGGCTGCTGAAGCTATTGATGCGGGAGAGCGGGCTGCCCGCGAAACCTTGCCGCAAATACTTGCGCTCCTGGAGCAAAGAAAGTAGGGATCTATTGAAAAGAACTATTCGTATTGCACTGATTTTGGTATTGGTGTTCATTGCTTTCGGAAATTATATTCAAACAGGATATTATTTGATCCGACCTGGTTCTGCCGAGAGCCTTGGCGACAGAGTAAGGGTGGAAGGTAAAGTGCGGGATGAGGAAGGTCAGTTCTATATGGTAACGGTAGCCCAACAGGAGGCTAATCTTTGGGCTTATCTTTATGCAACCTTTAGTACTGTGCTGGATTTGCGTCCTGCTTCCGGAATAATCCCCCCCGGGATGTCTCTGGAAGAATACAATAAAATAATGCAGAGCTGGATGCAGGACAGCAAGTACCTTGCTCAGGTCATCGCTTTGCAAAGAGCGGGTTATGATGTATCAATTGCCAGCGACGGGGTTGAAGTTAAGGATATTATTTCCGGCAGTCCGGCTGAGGGTGTTTTAATGGCGGGAGATGTCATTAAGGCTGTGGAGGGAGAACATGTCTACCTGGCGGAAGAAGTGGTTAACCTGATCCAGGCAAAAGAAGTAGGAGAACAAACAAGTTTGACGGTGCAGCGCGGTGAAGAATTATTGGACTTAAAAGTGGATACTACGTTTCACATGGATCAACCAGACAAAGCTGCGCTGCGTATTTATGTGAGCACACTTAATTGGCAGCCGCTTTTGCCATTGGATATCAATATTGAAACAGGTCCGGTAATCGGTCCCTCTGCTGGTATTATGTTTGTATTGGAAATAATGGACAGACTTGTTCCCGAAAACCTGACTGGAGGCCATGCCATTGCTGGTACGGGAGCTATTTCTCTGGATGGAAAAATTGGCAGTATCGGCGGCGTTAAGCAGAAAGTAGTTGCGGCTGAGCGGGCAGGAATTGAGTATTTCCTTGCTCCGGAAGAGAATTATCAGGAAGCGGTGCGTGTGGCGCGGAAGATTGAGGTTGTTTCAGTGGGAGACCTGAATGAGGTGCTGCTATTTTTGCAAGATCTTTAAGTGTCTCATTGCCTTCGCTTTTTGACAAAGAGAGCAGAGTACGTTAAAATATTACTAGAAAAATATATGAGTAAACTGGGCAGTCGCGGAGGTTTTAATACCTTCGAGGAAAGTCCGAGCTTCGCAGGGCAGGGTGCTGGATAACACCCAGTGAGGGCGACCTTAAGGAAAGTGCCACAGAAAAAAACCGCCTCCTTACTGGAGGTTGGATGTTAGAGGTTAGAAGTTGGAGGACCAAAAGCCAGAGACACCGGCTTGTTGGGAATCATAAGGTATAATGTCTAATTTCTTACTTCCAACATCCAACCTCCAGTAAGTGGTAAGGATGCAACGGTGCGGTAAGAGCGCACCAGCAGCCGGGAGACCGGCTGGCTAGGTAAACCCCACCCGAAGCAAGACTGAATAGGGGGGAGATGAAGTTGCCCGCTGAGTCCCCCGGGTATGAGTCGCTGGAGATATCAGGCAACTGATATCCAAGATAGATGGCTGCCGCTCCTTTTTAGGAGATACAGAACTCGGCTTACAGGTTTGCTCATAGTATTAAAAACATCACGATTAAACCCGTGATGTTTTTTTGATGATGGATTATGAAAATTCAATTGCCAGCTATTGCCGCTTTAAAACGGGACGTTTATAATGTATGATAAAAGATATAAAATAAGATATATATTTAGGGGATAAATAAGAACTAACAACGGACCATTCTTACTTGAAACAAATTGCTGTATTCCACCACCTGAAGTACTATGCATAGCTTTTAATTAGAAAGGTTGAGCTAAGGTGAAAATAAGAGGAAACGGTATTGTAGCCCAGTCCGGAGGTCCGACTGCAGTAATAAACAATAGTGTTTGCGGAGTAATCCATGCCTGGCAGGAGCAAGAGGCTAGAGGTAGCCTATTTGGTGCCATGCATGGTATAAAAGGAGTGCTGGAAGAAAAATTTGTCGATCTCACTGCACAGAGCGGTTATCTAATTGATAGCCTGCGCCACACACCGGGAGCGGCCCTCGGTTCATGTCGCTACAAACTACAGGAAGAGGATTATCTAAAATTGCTGCGTATTTTCCAAAAGGAAAATATCCGCTACTTCTTTTATATTGGCGGTAACGACTCCATGGATACTGCCAATAAGGTCCACAGGCTGGCGCAGCAGGAACAATATGAACTGCATGTGATCGGCATTCCCAAAACGGTGGATAATGATTTACCTTTTACGGACCATTGTCCCGGTTACGGGAGCGCCGCTAAATTTTTAGCCACTACAGTTATGGAGACGGGAATTGATTTAAAGGGTTTGCTGATGAGTAAAAGCGTTACCATCATGGAGGTGATGGGGCGTAATACGGGATGGTTGGCTGCGTCTACCGCACTGGCGCACCGCAGGGAGGATGATAGCCCTCATTTGATTTATCTGCCGGAAACTCCTTTTGAGTCGGAACAGTTTCTTGCAGATGTGGAAACGGTATATCGTAATATGGGGCATGTATACGTCGTTGCTTCTGAAGGCCTGGTAGATAAAAATGGAGATTATATATTTGCAGCAAAAGGCAGAGACTCCTTTGGGCACAGTATGCTGGGCGGTTTGGCGGAAACATTGAAAACGCTTGTGGAAAAAGAGATCGGTATTAAGGTGCGTTGCAATATCCTCGGTACGGCTCAGCGGGCTGCAGCACATTGTGCTTCCGCCACCGATGTTGCTGAGGCCTACATGACCGGCGTCGAGGCGGTTAGAATGGCAGCTGAGGGTTGCTCTGGCCTGATGGTTACCCTGGAACGGGATACGAGCGATAGTTATGTATGTTTCCCTGGCAGTGTGGAACTGGGCCGGGTTGCCAATGTTGAGAAAACTATTCCCCGTGATTGGATCAATGAAGCCGGAAATGGGGTTTGTGATACGCTGATCAACTATGTGAGGCCACTTATTCAGGGAGAAGTGTCTTTTCCCACGCGGGATGGATTGCCTGATTTTGCTACTCTGGACGCTTTAAGACAAAGGCCTTTAC
>SKTJ01000326.1 GCA_007122565.1 Syntrophomonadaceae bacterium
ACGCCGATTATGCCTATCTGGAAAAGGAAGGGGAATTTCAGGCGGTCCGCCTGCCTTATGGTGAAACAGAAAGATTGGCCATGTACGTATTTCTGCCCCACGGGCAGCGATCTTTATCCGAATTTGTGGCGGGACTTGACGGGGATACATGGGACGAATGGCAAGGTCAGTTTAAAACGATGGAGGGGCATCTCGCCCTGCCCCGCTTTAGCATGGAGTATGAGAAATCGCTAAACGATGTGCTTCAAGCCATGGGTATGGATATAGCCTTCGATGAGAGCAGGGCCGACTTTTTGGATATGGTGGTGCGCGACGAAGGCCCCCGGCTGTACATCAGTGAAGTGAAGCACAAGTCCTTTATTGAGGTGGACGAAGTAGGTACAGAAGCCGCTGCTGTCACCTCAGTTGAAATAAGAGTGGAAAGCGCACCGCTGGATTATTTCCGGATGGACGTAAACCGTCCTTTCTTCTTCCTGATCCATGACCGGGAAACCAACGAAATCCTCTTTACCGGTACGGTTGTGGATCCCACGCAATAAGGAATTAACTGATTATACAGTGTAAGAGCACCCGGAATTCCCATCACTCTCAAGGGCACTTCCGGGTGCTTTATTATGATAATTTCGGACGAGATAATCTCGGGACATGTTAATAATTTGTCCCGTTCCGGAATTATTCAGATTATTTTTATGTAGGATATTAAGAATTATTCGCGAATTTATTAAGTAGAAGGTGGGGCGGCTGGAGGTTAAAGCATCTCTACGCATGCTTCTTGATAAATTAACAAAACTGATTGGAAGGTTTTTATATGAGTGCAAAGAAGCCCTCTAAAAAAGTTATATGGATTATAGCAGTAGCAGTACTTTTTAGCGCTCTTTTCATTTACAATGTATACCGTGAAGAGAGACCAAACCTGATGGTCGTCTCTTCAGGAAGTCCCGGCGGGGTTTATTATCCCCTGGGCGGTGCTATCTCTGAGGTGATCAGCAGAAACCTGGAGGGGGTACGTTGCGACTCTGAATCCACCAGCGGTTCTGTAGAAAATGTCAGGCTTGTGGGCAACAAAGAATCAGACCTGGGGATGGCTACTGAAAACGCAGCTTATAAGGGTGCGGTGGGTGAATACCCTTTTTCCCGTCCTTACCCCATTAAGGCTCTCTTTAATATGTACTCGGCTCCGCTGCATATTGTCACCATTGAAGGAAGGGGTATCGAGACGATCCATGACCTGGCAGGGAAAAGGGTTTCCATCGATGCACCTGGCAGCGGCACGGAGGAGATGGCCCGGACATTGCTCGAAGAACTGGATCTGCTTGACAAGCTGAAAACGGAAAACTACGGTCAACAGGATGCCGCTGCTGCCTTAAGGGATGGGAACATTGATGCGGTTTTTTGGAATTTTGCCTACCCGGCCAGCGTGGTTATGGAAATCAGTGCCATGCGTCAGCTTCACTTTATTGCCCTTGAAGATGAAGATATTCAAATAATCGAGGAAAAGTATCCATACTATACAGGTGATGTCATACCTGCCGGGACTTACGATGACCAGGAGGATGATGTTGCGGTGATCTCCGTCAATAATATTCTGGCGGTCCAGGCAGATATGGACGAGGAGCTTGCTTATGCTATAACCGGCACTATATTCGACAATCTTGAGCGTCTGGCTGAAGCGCACGATGTTGCCCGGCGCATCAGCGTGGAAACTGCCAGGGATACATCTGTGGAAATGCATCCGGGCGCTGCAAGATTATTAGAGGAAAGGTCAGATTAGTTTTGTTTTAGGAGGGAATATGTCTGAGCAGCAAGTAACAAATGACTGTAAACAAAAACCGGAAATTTGCTTAACAGAGCTGGATAAACGGAGGGACCTTAAAGGGATATTGCTGGTTATTGCCAGTGCAGTGGCTGTGGCCGCAGCCATCTTCCATCTATATACGGCTGCGGGGGGGCAACTCTTTGCCCTCACTCATCGGGCGATCCATCTGTCCTTTATCGGCTTCTTAGGCTATCTTTATTATCCGGCCACAAAACATAATAAAGACCGGGTTCCCGTATATGATATTTGTTTAGGTCTGATGGTAGTTGGCCTGTGCATTTACTTGATTTTGAGCATAGATCAATTGGTCTATCGTGCCGGTGAGCCCATTCTAAAAGACTGGATTTTCGGCATAATTATGGTCTTGTTGGTCTTGGAGTTGACCAGAAGAGTCGTGGGCAACGCACTTGCCATTATCGCAGGGATATTTCTGGTGTATGCCTATTTAGGCCCTTTTATGCCCGGCATTCTTATCCACAAGGGATACTCCCTGGAACGGATTTTTTCATACCTGTTCATGTCTCTAAATGGTATTTTCGGGATCCCACTGGGCGTTTCGGCTGAATTTATTTTTTTGTTTATTCTTTTCGGAGCCTTTATGGAAAAATCGGGGGCCGGAAAATATTTTATCGACCTGGCATACGCTCTGACCGGTTGGTCCCGCGGCGGTCCTGCCAAGGCGGCAATTATAGCCAGCGGTATGCTCGGCAGTATTTCCGGCAGTTCGGTGGCCAACGCTGTCACCAGTGGGGCCTTCACCATTCCGTTAATGAAAAAAGTTAAGTACAGTTCCGCATTTTCTGCAGGTGTGGAAGCCGCTGCATCCACCGGTGGTCAGATTATGCCCCCCATTATGGGCGCTGCAGCATTTATCATGGCTGAATTTCTGGGCGTTCCCTTCGTGGATATTGCCTTAGCAGCCCTCGTGCCTGCAGTCTTATATTTCGTTTCCCTGATCATGATGACTCACTTTCGTGCGGGGAGGCTTGGTATAAAACCCGTTGGAAAAGATGAGGTGCCTTCGTTTTGGCCCACTTTCATCGGAGGAGTTCACCTGTTTATCCCCCTGGTTATCCTCATCATCATGATATTTCAAGGTTATTCGCCGCAAAGGGCTGTCTTTTATGCCATTTTGTTAATGTCGCTGGTTATGCTGCTGGAATCAGCTTACATCAGGCTGGTTAAGGAAGGAAGACACTCCGCTAGTGAGCTGAAACATGTTCTGCTGAATACGGGAGGGTCCATTTATGAAGCATTTCAGGAAGGGACCAGGAAAGCCATCCAGGTAGCTATTGCCTGTGCCTGTGCCGGGATAATTGTTGGCACAATTACTATGACCGGCGTGGGGTTGAAACTGGCCGGATATATTGAAATATTTTCCCAGGGCGTTTTATTCTACGGTCTGGTGTTAACCATGATTACATCATTAATTCTTGGCATTGGACTACCTACTACTGCCAAATATATCGTGTTGGCCACGCTGGTTGCACCTGCCCTTATGCGGCTGGACGTTAGTCCGGCTATTGCTGCACATTTGTTCATCCTCTATTTTGCCATCTATGCAGACATTACGCCTCCTGTGTCTTTAACCGCCTACGCCACTGCCGGCATAGCGGGAGCCGAGCCTCTGCAAGCCAGTATAGAAGCATTTAAATTGGGCCTTTCCGGCTATTTAATTCCGTTCATTTTTATTTACAATCCCACCCTTATTCTGATGGGAGACCCTTTCTATATCATCCTCGCTTTAATTACGGCGACGATCGGCATTATATGCTTATCTGCAGCTATTCAGGGATATTTAATGCATAATCTGGGTGTCCTGGAGCGTTTCCTTTTTGCCGGAGGGGCTCTCTTCAACATTTACCCGGGCTTAACCAGTGACGCTGTGGGAATTGGGGTTCTTGTCCTGGCCTTCTTGATCCACCGGAAAATTTATAAGCGCAGCAGCAAGGAACCGGCAACAGCATAATACCGGTAATGATATCCCCTGTATGTGTTTGTCCCTAGATAAACTGGTCTTCGTAACCTTTACGAATCACCCTGAAATCACCGCTGGCCGTGTCCAGAGCATAGATATCAAAGTTATTGCGAACATCGAACCCTTCGTAGTGGGTGGCAAGATTAATCGACACAGACCCTTCTTCTCCACTGACAATCCGGTGAAAAACATGCGTGGGCCAGCACAAAACGGCGCCACCTTCAAAGATTAATTCGCCATTTTGCAGGATCCTGTTCGGCGTGACGACAAACTCCTCCACTTTACTGTGAACTTTTGTATACAAATGTACGGTACGTTGGCCATGTAGCACCATCAGGTGATCAGCCTGATTTTCGTGCATATACCAGGGATGTGTGACGTCACCGACTGGGCCAGGTGAAATAGCAAACTTTTCGTGCAGGACACGATCAATGGCGTCAATATGCTCCATCGTTTCAAGGGGGTAAAGGTCAAATACCACGTCCGGTGTTTTTCTAAACAACTTCATTTCAACAATATAATACAGCCCTTTTTCTTCGTTGACAATCGCTCCCATAAATTCTCCTTTCTGCTTGACTAAGGGGGCGGTGCTGAACCTCTACCGCCCCCCTTTACCCTTAGGAGTTACTGTAACCGGAAGAAGGCAAGCCTATTTTACAGTGAGCACATTAGCCTTTGCTTCATGAACAACAGCCCCACTCACACTGCCAAGGAATAGTTTTTTCAAACCACCTAACCCTCTGCTGCCTATAACAATCATATCAAAATCTCCCTCTGAAGCAACCCTAGTGATCACTTCAGCAGGATGCCCTTCCTCAAAAATCAAGCTCGCTTTTATGTTATTCTTTTCAAAAACTTTCAAGGCTTCTTTTAAGATATTTTTTCTTTCCTCTTTATGCTCCTTATC
>SKTJ01000036.1 GCA_007122565.1 Syntrophomonadaceae bacterium
ATGCCTGGCTGGACCCCAAAATTAATAATGAGGTAAAATAATGCACGATATTGTGGTTAAAATCATGGGAAGCGGACCTCCTTTCCTGGAGGCACTGAGGATACTGAGAAAGCATAAGCTGGCCGTTACAGGCTTGGTTATTATAGCTGTGCTCTGCCTTACAGCCCTGTTTGCCCCGTGGATTGCCCTTCATGATCCGAACAAACAATATCTGGCACACCGTTTGCTTTCTCCCGGGGAGGGCTACTTATTGGGCACTGATCATCTGGGCCGCTGCCTTTTCAGCCGGCTCGTTTACGGGACAAGGGTTACCCTGCAGGTGGGGTTGGTGGTTGTGGGGATAACATCAGTGGTGGGGGTGGCCCTTGGTGCTGTTGCCGGCTACCGGGGCGGTCTCGTGGATGAAATTATTATGCGCTGTGTGGATGTGCTGCTGGCTTTTCCCGGGATTATCCTGGCCCTGGTGATTGCGGGAATTCTCGGCCCGTCCTTGTTCAGCATCATGTTTGCCATTTCCCTTATTGGCTGGACCAGTTATGCCCGGGTAGTACGGGGGGCTGTTTTATCCGTGAAAGAAAGGGACTTTGTGGAGGCGGCCAGATCATTGGGTGCCGGCGATGCCCGCATTCTGTTCCGCCATATTTTACCCAATGTTATGGCTCCTGTGCTCGTGATGGCCACCCTTGGCATGGCACATGTTTTATTGGCTGCTGCTGCCCTTAGTTTCCTGGGGTTGGGGATGCAGCCTCCCCATGCCGAGTGGGGGGCCATGCTTAATGCAGGGCGCCCATTCATGCGCACGGCGCCATACCTGACCATTTTCCCGGGGCTGGCGATCATGACCGCTGTCCTTGCTTTTAATTTCCTGGGAGATGGGTTAAGGGATGCAATGGATCCCTGGTTGAAGGAAACAAGTTAAAGGAGACTGTGATGGCCCTGCTGGAAGTACGTAACCTGAAAACATATTTTGATACGGCCAGGGGGATGGTGCAGGCCGTTGATGGGATAAACCTAACCGTGGAGCGTGGAAAAACAGAAGGGCTTGTTGGAGAATCGGGGTGCGGAAAGACCGTTATGGCCCTCTCTGTTATGCGGTTAATACCAAACAGGGGGAAAATATTAAACGGGGAAATTATCTTTGAAGGGGAAGACCTGCTTCAGAAAACTCCTGCGGAAATGGTTAGAATCAGGGGTAGGAAGATATCCATGATCTTTCAGGATCACCTCAGTTCCTTAAACCCCGTCCTGCAGGTGGGAAAGCAGATCGAGGAAGCGATCCGGAAGCACCAGGGACTGGACCGCCTGGCAGCAAGGGAAAAGGCCATAAAAATGCTGGGGCTGGTGGGCATATCTTCTCCCGAAACCCGGATAAAAGATTATCCTCACCAACTGAGTGGCGGGATGCGGCAACGTGTTATGATTGCCATAGCCCTCTCCTGTAATCCATCGTTGCTGATTGCCGATGAACCTACCACAGCTCTGGATGTGACCATACAGGCCCAAATAGTGGAATTACTGAAAAGGCTGATCAAAGAACTGGATACGTCCCTCCTTTTAATAACCCATGATTTCGGGATCGTGGCTGAATTATGTGACAGGGTTTCTGTAATGTACGGGGGACAAATTGTGGAGCGCGCTCCCACCAGGGAAATATTTAAAAACCCCGGACATCCCTATACCAGGGGACTACTAAATGCCATCCCCCGTATCGACAGGGATATGGATCGGCTGGATAACGTGTACGGGGCTGTTCCCAACCTGATCTCCCCACCTGATGGCTGCCGCTTTTGTTCCAGGTGTCCCGGGCACTATGAAATCTGCCACCGGAAAAACCCTGAACCTGTGGAGGTTGGCCCGGACCATTTGGTTAGCTGCTGGATCTATGGGCAGAAAGGTGTTACCCATGTCTGATATTTTAGTGGAAGCAAAGAACCTGACCAGGCACTTCCAGTCAAGCGGTTTTCCAGCGAGGAAGAGGGCTCTTATTCATGCTGTGGACGGTGTGAGCTTCAGTATTAAAAAGGGAGAGACTTTGGGACTTGTTGGGGAATCGGGCTGCGGAAAATCCACGGTGGGCAGGCTTCTTTTGCGCCTCATTGAACCTACAGCCGGTGAGGTATATTTTAACGGCCAGGCCATCTATGAACTGGGCAGGCAAGAAATGCAGCTCCTGAGGCGTGAGATGCAAATAATTTTCCAGGATCCCTTTTCTTCCCTTAATCCCCGGATGACCATAAAAGATATTATCGGGGAACCGCTGGACATACACGGCCTGGCTGTCAAAGGCAATAAGAAAGCAAAGATTTTCGAACTTCTGGAAATGGTTGGTTTAAGCTCGGAACACGCAGGCAGATATCCCCACGAGTTTAGCGGCGGACAGAGACAGCGTATTGGCATTGCCAGGGCTCTGGCTCTGAGGCCCCGCTTTATTGTGGCTGACGAACCTGTTTCTTCCCTGGATGTTTCCATTAGGGCACAAATACTCAACCTGTTGAAGGACTTGCAGAAAAACCTGGGGCTTACTTATCTGTTTATTGCGCATGACTTGAGTATTGTTAAGTATTTAAGTGATAGGGTTGCTGTTATGTACCTTGGTAAAATCATGGAAACAGGATCTGCCAATAGTATTTTCCAAAGGCCCTGCCACCCATATACCAGGTCCTTATTAGATGCGGTGGCTATCCCCGATCCTGATGTACAGCGCAAGCGGCTCATTTTAAACGAAGACGAGCCGAATTTGTCAAGACCGCCTTTTGGTTGCCCCTTTCACCCCCGCTGTCCCCAGGCAATGGAACGCTGCCGCCGGGAAGAACCGTTGCTTATGGAACTGGACAGTGAACACCAGGCAGCATGCCACCTGGCAGACTAAAAGCAGGAGCACACGACGGATTTAACATTTATGCGACGGCTTCCCCCGCGCTCTTCGCCGTACGCCTGCAAGTAAATAACCCTGTTCAAAACATACAATATACGTTAAAATACCGATTGTATGATTATATGAAACGGAGGGTGGAGACAATGCTTATTTATCGCAAAGCAACTATGGCTGATGCAGAAATTATTGCTACCATGATCAATCACTACGCAGAGATGGAGCTGATGCTGCCAAGAACCCTCCCCTCTCTCTACCAGCGTATCCGGGATTACACAGTGGTTGAGGAAAAGGGGGAAATTATCGCCGTAGGCGGCCTGCACATTATGTGGAACGACCTTGCAGAAGTTTGCTCGCTGGCCGTTCACCCGGAGAAGACAAACAGCGGCATTGGTCGGGGGTTGGTTGAACATCTGATTATGGAATGTGTCAAGCTGGAGATTAAAAAGATCTTCGCTCTTACTTACCAGCCAGGCTTTTTTGAAAAATGCGGCTTTGACCGCATCGATAAAGAACAGCTCCCGCAAAAGGTCTGGACTGAGTGCATCAACTGCCCCAAGTTTCCCAACTGTGATGAGATTGCCCTAATCCGGGCTGTGCGTTAAAAATCATCCTCATTATATAACTGGTGATAGCGGCGATATGCCTTCTCCACTTTCTCCACGAAATTACGCGTCTCCCTGAAGGGAATGTCTGCCAGGTTTTCCCTGCTGCCATCCCAGATCCCTTCATCCAGCCAGCGCTTCACATGGCCCCTTCCCCCGTTATAAGCGGCGAGGGTTGCATAAGGATTCTCGTTAAAGTTTTGATGAAGATCATGGAGATACCAGGTCCCCAGGGAGATATTAACCCGGGGATCAAACAATTTTTCCGAATCAAAATCGCTCATCCCCACTTTCTCTGCGGCCCAGGAGCCCGTATCAGGCATAATCTGCATCAAGCCCCTGGCCCCCTTTGGAGATTCGGCATCCCGGTTGAAACTGCTCTCCACCCGGATCACGGCCGCCACCAATTGGGGTTCAAGATTATACTGGCGGGAGTGTTCCACAATAATATCCCTATAGTGAATCGGGTAGAAAAGACGGGAAACAGTCGGGGCCAGAGCAACGATCAGGTAAGTTGCCAACAGAAAGAAAAGCAAAGCGATCAGTCTTCGCCCCCTGCTTCCGGTTAGCAATGGTTCCCACCTCTTTGCGTGTTAATATTTTGCCAGAAATCTTCCACCTGGGAGCGCAGTTCATCTTTAGTACCGTTATTGTAAATAACGCAGTCAGCAGCCCTGATCTTATCCGCCACGGGCATTTGGGAGCGAATACGCTGCAATGCCTCCGCCTCACTTAAGTTATCCCGCTGCCGCAACCTTTCCACCTGGACCGCCTCGCGGGCTGCCACCACGAGGATCAGATCCACATAACGATCCATCCCCACCTCAAGCAGCAGGGGCACATCCCAAACCTGCACAACCTCTTCCCCTTTTTGCCTTAGGGCATCGCTATACTGTTGGAAAAGGGCGATTACACGGGGGTGAACAATGGCGTTCAACTTCTCCCGCGCCGCGCTCGATTCAAATACCAGGAAACCAATACGCTGCCGGTCCAGTGTATTGTCACTCAGGAAATACGCATCACCCAGCCAGTCCATGATTTCCTGCCAGGCCGCCTCCCCCGGGGCAACTGCTTCCCTGGCCAACTGGTCCGCATCAATAAGCAGCGCGCCCCGATCAGCCAGCATGGTAGCCACCATCGATTTTCCACAGGCGATACCACCTGTAAGGCCCACCTTGAGCAAGCGTCCTCCCTGCCTCTCC
>SKTJ01000202.1 GCA_007122565.1 Syntrophomonadaceae bacterium
ATAAAGTATTGTTCTTATAGCTGAGCAGTTACCTTATAACTATGCCTTGAAACGTAACAAAATGTTATCTTTGTGCTTTTTATAGTTTTCATACTTCCAATGGTGCCGCCACCGCAGACCTTTCTTGCTTCTTGTTTCTTGCCTCTGAAATCATGCCCGCTCCACGGCGATACGCTGGGCCAGTCCCCTTCCTACAGCCAACTCCTGGTGTCCCCTCCGGATAACCACCGGGCCGTAGGGCAGTTTTTCCGTGCAGGTTATCTCCACTCCCTCCATTACGCCAAAGCGAATGGCCTTTACCCGCATTTGGGGATCATTTATATTTTTAACGATCAGTTTATCACCTGTCTTCGCTTGCTCAAGTGTCATCTTGTCCAACCCCTTTGTCAATATTGTCTGTACAATATATTGATATTCATTATCAGCAAATATGTTAAAAAAATAATTGAGAGCAATTCTCATTTTCATTTTATATTAACCCTGAACTTTTGTCAAGAAATTTTACCAAGAATAAGACAGGGAATGCGACAGGGGACGGTTCTCTCTGTCGCATTTTTTGCCACAACATATTCTTCATTCATGGGCGGCTGTGGGCAGCCGCCCCTACGTTCAAGAAACAAGAAGCAAGAAAGGCGAAAGAAAAATCACAGACACCCGTGGGGCGGACGACTCTGTCCGTCCACGAACATCCTCGCCTGATGGTGAAGCGAAGCTTCATGATTATCTACTCAGGTATAATTTGCAGCGGGGTTAAGGATATCTGTTCGAAACCGTAGTCTCAAGTTAAAGATACAGGGGTTGCCTTTTCAGACCAGGCTCACATGCTTTGGCTCGCTGTGCTCAAACACGTAGCATGTGGAAACCCCGGTCCGGCAAAGCCTTTGATCGAGCCTGAACGGTTACTCACAGGTAATCCTTAACCCCTTTGTGCTATTTTCAAGAGTGCTGAGTTGTTACAGAAATTTTACCAAGGATAATAGGGATATAAGATATGGTATTATGTCAGTTGAATGCCAGTTTGAGGATTAGTTGCTCCAGCGCTTCCTCGCCGGATAGGCGGCCTGTTTTGATCGTGAGGTCAATTTCTTTGAGCATATTAAAAATGGAGGGTAGAGAATTACCCGGGAAATTGGGCAACTGCTCGAGGAGCTTTTCCGCTACAAAGGGAGGCACTTGTAAGGTAGCGGGGATTTTTGCGGTGGTCAAGCCTTCCTGCCGCAGAAGACTGGCGCGGTAAAGTAACCGGAAATGGCGGATGACCATAGCGAGGATGCGCAAAGGCGGCTCGTTTTGTTGCCGCATCATGTGCAAATGATTCAAAGCCCCGGCAGCATTTTTTTGCCCCAGTTCATCCACCAATTTAAATATACTGCCCTGTGCATTTTCCGGTACCAGCTTTTCTACCAGAGAGCAGTCGATCGTTTTTTCCTCTCCCAGACAGGTTACCAGCTTTTCCAGTTCCTTTTTCAACAAAGCCAGGTTATCGCCACTGCGCTGCACCAACACGGTTAGCGCTTTTTCATCTATCTGCCTCGATTCACGGGACAATTCATCACGGATCCAGCGGGCCAGTGCAGCACCCTTGAGGGGTGGAAACTCCACCATGACTCCCGCCTTCTCCAGGTACTTATTAATTTTTCGACGCTTGTCCACATTTTGCACAAAAAATACAAGGATTGTCTCACCCGTTCCGTTAGCGAGCAATGCAGCCAACTCTTCCTGCTGCGGTTCATCTGCTGGATTACGGCCTTTTTGCTTACCTGATTCTTTTTTTGAAGCTTTTGTGTTTTTCTCCGGTATATTAGAAAAATAAGGGGAATCCTTCACAAGCAGCACTCGCCCCCGGGAAAAGATAGTCACCTGTTCAAGTTCGCGGCGCAACTCCTGCCAGCCCAGCTTTTTTCCATCAATACGCAGCAGGTCAGGTTCCAGTCCTTTACGACGCATCACCCCGATCATCTCCAGCAGCAGTTCTTCCTTAAGGGTATCCTCACTGCCGGAGAAAAGATAAAGGGAATACAATTTTCCTTTTTTAAGTTCCAACCTGGCCTGGCGATAATCCATTTTTTGTCTCCAGCCTACTCGTTTTTTGCTACTTCTAATATTCCGCCCCAAGTGGCTTAATTCCTTTTTTAGTGTTACCGTTCAAGTAAACAAAATTCAAAATATCCCCTATCAGGGAGATCAGGATAGGGGGCGGCTTATAGCCGCCCTGACGCCTGCTCTTTTTCCTGTCTCCCCGGCTCCCGATTCCTGACTCCTTTCTCCTGACTCATTCTTCATTCCAACTCGGAACCATGCACACCGGTATCTCCGGCAAGCATTGATGTTTTTCCTCCCCATGGGGCGCTTTTAGAAGGGGTTCGCCAAGTATTGAGGGAATCTCTTTCCCCATGGCAACATATACATCAGCAAGATGTTGACGGAAAAGCATCTCAAACGGAGCGGCCAGATAATAGGGCATACTGTCCACCCACCAGGTGAAATCACTGCCTTCTGCCTTATAGATACTGCTGAGGGCCTGCTTAAGCCTCGATGGTTCGGGAGCACGTTCAGACCACTCTTTCACGGCCAAACGGGTTTCCAGTAGACGGTCCCACAATTTATTTTTGTTCTCTGTACCAATCCAACGGGCCAGGTTATGGTCTACCCAGGAACCGGTGGCAAGTTGGTTGATTTTTCGCCGGGGAGGATTTTCTTTAAGATATTCATCAACCGTTACGGTTTTCTAATAAGGAGAATTAGAGATCCCGCCATAAAGGGCGTGCAAGAAGTCATTTTTCTCGCCTGCGTACCACTCCCAGGCATTTTCTCCATCGAGGGCTATCGTTACCAGATAACTGCCACTGCTGTCCATTAGTTTATCACGGATCACCTGCAGGCGGTGTACCAGATCGGCAGCCGCGTCAACCGCACTCATATGTTGATAAACAAAACCGATACGGTCTGAGAGATGGTGGTCCCGGAAAATTATGGGAAGTTCTGTCCCCTCTCCACAAGCCAGGTACGGCTGATAAAGAACTTCCGGATTTAAAACATGCCCATACCCGTCGCGGTAAACCTCCAAACCTAACGAACGGGACAGGATCTGCTCATCTGTAATCGTCCATTGAAATCCCAGATCAGCCAGCAGGGGAATTGTCTCCGGACTAACAGCCATCTCCGGCGGCCAGAAGCCGCGCGGTTCCACATCAAAATAGCGGCGATACTGCATTGTGGCCATCTCAACCTGGGCACGGGCGTCCTCGGGAAAGCTGAAACGCCGCGGCAGAGGCAATCCGGGACTGGCACGCAGGGATGAGTAGTTATCCACAAGCAGGGGCAGAATGGGATGATAGTAGGCTGTCGTAATAATTTCAATTTGTTCTTTTTCCTGTAAGCGACGGTGTACAGGAACAACATCTTCCATCAAAGAATAATGGTGCTTCAGCAGTTCTTCCTTTTCCTTTTCAGTATAGTTACGACCTTTATACACAAGCCCCTGTAAAAAAGGATCCTGCTTTCTTATTTCCGGATCAATCCAGACCAAGTTGAACCACACCTGTAAATCGAGGTAATCCTGCACCGTGTAGCGCTGACGTGCTTCTAACAGCCCGTCCGGTCCCGGTTCTTTCATACCCCGCCGATCCAACAGCTGCCAGTAATAGGGATAACGGGAAATTACCTTTTCGTGTTGGATATCGAAATAATGCTTTAGCAAAAAAGTTTTCTCCCGTTCGTCCAGTTCCCGAGCCTTTTTCATCACATTGAGGTATAAATCCGTAGCCCGTTCCTCCACATAAACCTCCAGTTGTTCCATCAGGGAAGGACTCAAGCTGAAAGTTGCCTTAATTTTCGGATACTGTTCCAGTAGTGTGGCCATGCGATAATAATCCTTGGCAGCATGCAGTCTGACCCAGGGCATGATAAACAAACCCTGCTGTTCATCGCGATAATAGGGTTGGTGTTGATTCCAGACAAAAGCGATATTAAGAATTTTTTGCGACGACATAACAGCTTCCTCCCTTTATTTTATGATAATGAACTTTATTCCCATCTTTTTTAAAATCAGTACGGTTCGGCATAGCTGACAAAAGGCAATTTAATAGTGGCCTTATTTTGATAAGCAAGTAAATAACGCTGTGCTGCTTTATCCCAGTTGAAATTCATGATCACGTGTTCCCTGCCCCGTGTTCTCATGCCCTCCAGCTTATCTTCCGCCCCAACAGTCACAGAGGCCATTTCCACCATAGCCTGGGCCAGAGCTGCAGGGTTCCTGGGAAGAACAAGCCTTCCGGTACATTCCTCGCTGTTATAGTGGAGGTCAATAACCGTATCGTTGATGCCGCCAACCTTAGTACCAATCGGGATACAGCCCATGCACATGGCCTCAAGTTGAACCAGCCCGAAGGGTTCAAAGTTGGAGGGGATAACACAGAAATCAGCCGCACCGTAAAATTCCCGCGTTGTCTCTCTGCCAAGGTAATCGATTATTGCCTTCATATTTAGGGGATATTGTTCCTGTAATTGCCTTGCCTCATGTTCCAGATGCTGATCTCCGGAACCGAGGAGAACAAACCGAATCTGATCCCGGACATTTCCCGCTCCACCAACTTCGTTCTGCATGATCAGCTTAAACGCGTTTAAGAGCACATCAATTCCCTTCTGCTCAGCATCGAGCCGGCCTACATTGAAGAATAACACTCCATCCGGCAGGCCGTTGTCCTGTAACAAACGCGCTCTACGCTCGGGCCTGGAAAGGTGGGCATAATCCAGTTCTGCCGGATTCCAGAAAGCATGATCGGTGCCATTCCACACATAAGTAGTCTTTCCCTCAAAAGTACTGAAAAAATTTCGCCATTGTTCATTGAGATAGCTGTAGCTTACCGTAGTAAGGTGGTCACAGCGGTGCGCCCCAAATTTCTCGATATTAAAGAGTTCGCCCTCCAGGAAGTTGTTATCTACCAATTCACTCAGATTAACTTCGTTAAGGTCATGTACGGAAATACGTTCATGACAAAGACGATGGATGGTAAAAACAAAAGGTATCTTGAAATACTTTTTTACCAAGGCACCGGAAAAAACACAGTGCCAATCATTGATATGGATAATATCCGGCTTGACCATTTCTTTTTTAAGAAACACATTAAGTAATCCCGGCACAGCCTTAGTAAAATGTACCATTTTCTGCATAAATATTTCTCTCGGCTGATACACGTTTGGATGATCCAACACTTCGTTACTGAAGAGGAATATACGTACTCCCCTTCGCTCCGTGGCGTAAACAGTTACAGGGTAGTCGCGATCTCCCACAAAAATTCTAAAATCACAGTATTTCAGTGGACGGTGCGCGAAATCACCTCCCACGTCTTTTTCCAGTAGACCGTGGGAGGGCATTAAAACCATCACATCCGCATACTTGCGCAATGATTCGCCCAGTGATGTTACGGCTTCAGCCAATCCACCCACACGTATGGGCAAATGTTCAAATGTAGCCATACTTACCAGCATACAAAATTCCTTTCGTTTATAAGTCAAATTTTAGCTTCCCCGCCCCTTTTCTTTTTATTCTTATAATACCCCGTTAAAGCGGCTATAAATAATTATATTAGGGTTATAATATTAGAGTTATCAAAAATTTGCTTGGCAGTCAGAGTCAGGGTTCAGGAGAATAAGAGAACTGATAAAACATTTAAAGATTTGCTGTTATGGCAAACTACGCACTTGTTTGTTTAGCGGATACTAGTAAAATTATGTATAAGTTTTTGTGTTCAGGTGAAATATGAATTCTGACTGCTGAATGTTGATTACTTATTTGTTACCATTTTTGTTACCATAAGGGTATAATAGTGTATGAACAAAGAAAGAGGTGATTATTACCGTGCGTTCAGACGCCATTGAAGGACTGACGGCTGCAGAAAAGCTACCTTCTTCTTATGGAGAAGACCGGCTGGTTCTGCTGACGCGGGATCCGTACTGGCTTTTTGCTTACTGGGAAGTTACTCCGGAATCCAGGAAGCAATTGGAAATAGAGGGCAGGCGGGCCTGGGAACACCTCAACCTGGCTTTAAGGGTAACTCGTTACGATACAGATATGGATAAGGAAGAAGGTTGCTTCCATATACCGATTAACCACACTGTCGATAACTGGTGTATTGAGGCTGGGGTTCCGGATCGTTATTACAAGGTGGATTTGGGAGTGCAGATTGCTGACAGGGGTTTTGTTTCTTTGTTATGCTCCAACATTGTCAAAACGCCCCGGGATCAAATAAGTGATGTAATTGATGAAAACTGGCGTTTGCCTGACTGGCAGGCCCGGCGCCTGTACCGGCGCATCGCCCGCGGCAACCCCAGTTCATTGGAGATGGCCATACGGGGCGGGGGCAGCGCACATCTGGAGAGGAGTGATGGCCATGATGCCTAAAGGATATATCTCTTTCATTTTCCACGCACACCTGCCTTATGTGCGTCATCCCGAGCATCAGCAATCGCTGGAGGAGAAATGGTTTTTTGAAGCCCTTACGGAATGCTACATTCCCATGCTCCGTGTTTTTCACGAAATGGCGGACGATAATATTGATTTTGCCATCACCTTTTCCCTTTCCCCCACGCTGCTCGCCATGATGGAGGATCCTTTCATGCAGGAACGCTATACCGCTTACTTGGCAGGCCTGCAGCAATTGGCCCGTAAGGAGGAGAAAAGGACGGCCGGGGATTCACGCTTTGCTCCCCTTACACAAATGTACCGTGAAAGACTGGACTACGCTGCCTACCTCTTTAATGAAAAATATGGACGGCGTCTCGTAAACGCCTTTAGGGATTTGCAGGATATTGGCAAGGTGGAGCTTATCACTGCAGCAGCAACACACGGCTACCTGCCCCTGCTGGCTGTTCAGAAGGAGGCGGCTTATGCCCAACTTGTGACCGGAATTGACAACTATCGCAGGATTTTTGGTAAAACACCGCGTGGAATCTGGTTGCCGGAGTGCGCCTATGACCCCGTACTGGAAGAGATGTTGGGCGAGTTGGGCTTGCAATATTTTATTACGGCAACACATGGCGTACTCTACGCTTCTCCCCGGCCCAAATATGGCGTCTACAGCCCCATTCTGACTCCGGGGGGATTGGCCGCCTTCGGGCGTGATCCGGAGACGTCTCACCAGGTCTGGAGCGCCAAGGAGGGTTATCCCGGCGATTATGTATACCGGGAATTTTATCGCGATATCGGGTACGACCTGGAATTGGATTATATTGGTGAGCACCTGCATCCGGCCTATCTGCGGGGCAACACTGGGTTTAAATATTATAGCATCACCGGACCGGATAATCATAAAGAGGTATATAACCGACAGCATGCACTGCAAAAAGCACGGGAACACGCTGCCAATTTCAAATTCAACCGGGAAAAACAGGTGGAGTATTATGGTGGTGTGATGGACCGTCCGCCCCTATTGGTGGCACCCTACGATGCAGAGCTGTTCGGTCACTGGTGGTTCGAAGGACCGCAGTGGGTGGATTCACTTTGCCGTTTACTGCACGGACAAAATAACTTAGAGATGATTACTCCCGGCCAGTATCTTGATCGGGGTTATACACTACAGCTCTCCACTCCCAACATCTCCAGTTGGGGTGATAAGGGTTATCATGAAGTTTGGCTTAACGATAAAAACGACTGGCTCTACCGACACCTGCATCATGCCGCAGAAAGAATGACCGCGCTGGCCACTGCTCATCCGCAGGCGGAAGGCGTGCAGGAAGAGGCCCTGACCCAGTTAGGGCGTGAACTGCTTTTGGCGCAGAGTAGCGACTGGCCTTTTATTATGACGGCCGGCACCATGGACCGTTATGCCAAAGCACGGTTGGGAAAACACCTGGAACGTTTTATGGCATTGGAGCAGCAAATCCGGGAAAACAATGTTGACGTCCCCTGGCTGCGTGCCATCAGCGCAACCGATAATCTTTTTCCACATCTGGATTACCGAATCTTTCAAAGCATGGAGTCCACCGTGCCGGTGGAAAATAAATATGAAGACTTGGCTGGCATAAGGTAGTAAAAAGCAGTAGTCAGTAATCAGAATAAAAACCCTGGCTCTGAACAACTGATAGATCCTAATGAAACCGCCTGACAGTGATCTTAGTGGACGAGGCATGCCTCGCCCCTACAACAAAGAGACCCCCCTATGAGGGTCTCTTTGTTTTTTCTTATTCTGACTACTGACTTCTGTCTCCTGACTCCTGCATTATAGAGATAAACTTATCTCTTTAGATAAAAAAGTCCTCACAGGCATTTCCCTTCCCGGTTTACTTCACCTTTTCGGGTATCCAGGCAGGGGCATACATTTTCCGGCACATTATCAAAACGGCAGGGGCAGTAAAAATCTCCGTGCTCCGTATTCTTTTGCAGCAACCCCTCCCGGACCAACTCTTTGTCTTCATTGAAAACGTACCCTTTGAGGCGGGCATAGGTATCAATGCGTTCGTCAATCTCCGCTGCCGGGTCCTGGGGAAAACGGCGCGCCTTTATTTCCGGTGTGACTTCAACAATTTCCAGTCTGGCCCCACAGATCGGGCAGATTACCTGCTTACCCGGAGCCACTTCTTCCCGATAGATAAAAGTGACTTGGCAAACGGAGCAATATATCTTATTTTTCATCAGAGAGGGCCTCCTCTATCTCCTCCTGTTTATAGCCCTGTATTACCTTGTCGTTAATTACAATGACAGGGAAAGATGTCCTACCGGTAAGCCGCTTCACTTCCTCTACCGCATTTTTTTGCTCATCCCCGCTGATCTGATCTACTTCAACACAATCATAGTCAACATTTTTTTCCGCAAGCAACTGCTTGGCTTTTTTGCACCAAGGTCAGGTGCTGAGGGAATAAAGAGTAACCATCATAAACACTCCTTTCAGGATTGGCATTCAGGCTCTGACATCTAATCATCTACTATTATACAATAATAATTTGCCGGATCGCAAGAGTTAGAGGGTCAGGCTGGGAATATTTCAAGTCTGACATCGCCGTTTAAAAAACAGGGGATGCCCCAACAGCACCCCCTGTTTCGTTATCCTAACTAATAATTTTTCCTGTACATGTTATACGTGGTTAACTACACATCTTCAGTACGCTTTACTTCCTTGTAGATTTCCGTGTTAAAGAATTCCTTGGTTAGCTTGATTACAACACCGCTTAAAGCAAACAGGGCGATGATGTTCGGGATAGCCATCAGGGCATTGAGTGTATCGGCCACATTCCATATCGCCCTTAAGCCACCCATGGCACCGATAAACAGGAAGGGAATCCAGATTATCCTGTAGGGAATGATGATTTTACTGCCGAAAAGGAATTCAGCACATTTTTCCCCGTAATAACACCAGACAATCGTAGTCGTATAGGCAAAGAGAACCACCCCGATGGCTACGAGAATACTGCCCCTGCCGGGCAAGCCCACATCGAAAGCCATGGCCGTCAGCGTGGCGCCGGTGGCGCCGGAGGTCCACAATCCTGACGTTAAAATTGCCAGTGCTGTCATGGTGCAAAGTACAATCGTATCGACGAATACTTCAAACAATCCCCATACACCCTGGCGTACCGGATGGTCCACCTTGGCTGCAGAGTGGGCGATGGGGGTGCTGCCCAAACCCGCTTCATTGGAAAATACGCCCCGGGCAATACCAAAGCGCAACGTCATCATGAGCGTGGCACCGGCAAAGCCGCCCACTGCTGCGGTAGGACGGAAAGCATGGGCAAAAATGAGACCGAAGGCCGCAGGCACGTGTTGAATGTTTAGTATAATGATTAACATTGCTGCAATTATATAGAACAGGGCCATCACCGGAACCACTGTTTTAGTAACTTCGGCTATTCTTTTGATCCCACCAAGCGTAACAATTCCGGTAAAAAAAGCAAGAACAATTGCAGTCCAGATAAAAGGAACATTGAAAGTTGAGTTCAGAACATCAGCCATGGAGTTTGCCTGTACCATATTGCCGATGCCGAGGGCTGCCAGGGCGCCGAAGATGCTGAAAATGACCGCCAGCCAGGGAAGATTTAAACCGTTTTTAATGTAATACATGGGGCCGCCGGCCGCCGCGCCGTTCCGGAATTCCCGGTAATGAACCCCCAGGGTAACCTCTGAATAGTTGGTAACCATACCAAGGAAACCCATGACCCACATCCAGAAAATGGCACCCGGGCCGCCGATGGCTATAGCCGTGCCCACACCGGCGATATTACCCACACCTACTGTGGAGGCAATAGCTGTGGTCAAGGCCTTGAAGGGTGAAATATCCCCCTTTTCCTTTTCGTCCACATGGCGGATTTTTTGCCAGATTTCCCGGCAGGCCCTGCCAAATTGGGTAAACTGCAGGAACCGCAAACGGATAGTAAAATAAAGCCCTACACCCAGGATCAGAATCAGCATGGGCGGTCCCCAAACGATACCGTTCAGCCAGTCATTAAAAGCCAACAGCGCCTCAATCAAAACGTTCAACTCCCTTCTGTGTTAAATTAATTTTAAATATTCCATATATTTAAAATAAATCCTTCTTTTTATTTCTAATATTATCAAGAATATGTAATTATACCAGTGAGACTAAAAGAAGTTCAAAAATCAGAAGTAAAAGGTTGGAGAGGGCCAACAGCGGAAGGAAGAAAATAACAAAATACCCGCAGTTCTTGCGGGCTTTTTGGAATTAGGGTTTGAAATGGGATACAGGGAAGGTTAAAATATCTTTCCGGGGTTTAAAATATTGTTGGGGTCAAGGGCAGTCTTAATCTGCCGCATCGCTGCCAGTTCCGTCTCTCCCAGCACCAGGGGCACGTATTGTTTCCGTTTGTGCCCGATCCCATGTTCACCACTGATTGTCCCTCCCATTTCTTTCGTCAGGAGATAAAGTTCCGTAAGTAGCGCCGGTAGGCGTTCTTTACCCCCTTCTCCCTGTTCAGCCGGATCCTTAATAATCGTGACATGGAGGTTGCCGTCTCCCACATGGCCGAAACTGGGCATAAGCACTCCGTATTTCCTGGACAGAACTTCCACTTGGGAAATCATTTCAGCGATCTTGCTTGGGGGAACAACGAGATCTTCCGCACTTAAAATGGTGCCAAGTGCTGTGTAGGCTTCTCCGGCATTCTTGCGCACCCGCCAGATCTTCTCCTGTTCTCCCGGGCCTTCAGCCACAAAAGAATCCAGGGCACCACCCTGCTCATGACAAAGTTCCCCGATCTGCAGACACTCTTCCAGCACCTGCTCCCTGTTGTTACCATCCATCTCAATAAGCAGAATTGCTCCCACACCGCTGTATTGTTTTTCGCTAAGATAGTCGCAGGCAATCTCCAGGGAGAGGCGATCCATAAATTCTATGCCTGTGGGGATGATACGCAACTCGGTCATGATCCGGGGCACAATGTTCAAAGCCGATGACACATGGGGGAATAGAACGAGCATATCAATTTTTGCCTGGGGTAGGGGTAAAAGCTTCAGAATAATTCTGGTAAATATCCCCAAAGTACCCTCCGAGCCTACCATTAACTGTACCATATTATAACCGGTGACATCTTTAACCCTTTTACCGCCAAAGACGGCTATTTCCCCTGTGGGCAGAACCATTTCCAGACCGAGCACGTAACGGCCCGTAACCCCGTATTTTACCGCCCGGCCCCCGCCGGCATTCTCCGCCACATTACCCCCCACAAAGCAGGTCTCCAGGCTCATGGGATAACCGGCAAAAAAAAGTCCCTCCTGCTGCACTTTGTTGTTCAAATCGTTGGTAATTACCCCCGGCTCAACCACTGCCACCAAATTTTCCCGATCAATTTCCAGGATACGGTTCATTCTCTCCAGCGAAAGGAGAATTCCCCCCATAACCGGAACAGCCCCCCCGGAGAGGCCACTGCCGGCGCCACGGGGCGTTACCGGGATCCTCGCTTCGTTTGCCAGCTTCATGATTTCGCTAATTTCCGCTGCACTGATCACCTGCACCACCACTTCAGGAAAGCATGCGTATTCATGTGCGTGCGTTTCATCGTGGGAATAGGGCTCCATCTTTTCTTTTGCAGCAAAGATTACATTTTTACTACCTACAATATCTTCCAGTTTCAGTACAATGTCTTTAGTAACAGCATTGTAATAAGGCTGCAAGTTCCCGCCACCCCCATCCACGTCGTATGCATATTCTATCAATATGGATGGCCCTAGCTTTTATCCAAAAACTGCATGGTCCCATCCCAATAGATTACAGCTTTAGTGCCCGGCCCGTTCTTTTCCTGCAGCAGTTTAAGCACGTCCTGCCAGTCATCCCGTTCCATTGCTTCATTGTGCAAGCCGAAGCGCTGCCCGGCACAATGGCTGTAAACAATACTTCTGCCAATATTTTGGGGGATAATGCTGCTTCCCGACCAAAGCCTGCCACCGTAATCTTCACCGAACTGGCCAAACATATAATGCACAATCTGACCGGCGGGACAATTAACAACCGTAACAATGTCCCCACCAGATTCCTTGAGAGAACGGGTCCCCAGGATCAGAGCAATGAGTGCCTCACTGGCCTTGGCATTGGCATTGGTCACCACCACATCCGCACCACCATGGTATGGTGTAATATAAAGTTTCCCCGCTTCTGCCACTCCTTTTTCGTATGCAAGGTTTGGATCCCCGGCTACCAAACCCACTGGCTCCCTGCTGCTGTTGGGCAGAACATTAATCAAAAAATCCAATTTCACGGCCTTCACAGCATCAGCGATCTCATCCTTCATTTTACTGTTTTCTCTGATACCAAGATTTCCCACAAAACCAACCCCCCGGTCCTTCAGATCCTGCACAACCCGGATATGGTTGGTGTGAATCGTCTCTATACCGGAAATACCGGGTAAAATATTTTTGCCGCCACCGCCAAAGCCGTTGAAAGCATGGGGAAGAATACAGCCAATGGCAATCTTCAGATCTGCCGCCAGCACTTCCCTGTTAATATAAAGAGGCGTGCCGTAGCGTGTCTCCCCGGCATAAGCACAATTTTCGTAAGGGTTATGATTATAGACGGAAAAACGGCTGACAATGTCTTTTCCCAGTTTTTTTTCAAAATCAAGCCTGGTGTGGGCCCCATGCGCACCCAGTGCGCAAACGAAACTTATTTTATCTTCCTTAATCCCACCTGCCAAAAGCTGTTCCACCACATACGGTGCTATCTTCTCCAGCCGGGTGGGGCGGGAAAGATCGTCAAAAATTATAACCGCTTTATTTCTCTGCTTTGCCAGTTCATTTAAGGCAGACGAGCCTACGGGGTGATCTATTCTTTCTCTTACCCCCGCATCAGTGAGGATCTCACACTGATCTGCAGGGATTCCTGCAACCATTATTTCCCAGTCTGACGGGAGAGAAATCTCTACCGCTTCATCTCCGAACCAGGCATTTTGCGGTAATCTGAATGTTTTCAGCGTCATAATGCTAAGTCCTTCCTCCATACTCAAAAGACAAGAACAAAAGCCTGTCTTTACCTCATTAAGCTTGGCAGCCATAAGATCAACTGGGGAAAGACCATGCAAAGAATCAGGCCGGTCAACTGCAACGCCACAAAAGGAATTGAGGAGCGGTAAATGTCAAACGTTGTAATCCCCTTTGGCGCCACGCCCCGCATATAGAAAAGGGCATAACCGAAAGGCGGCGTCAGAACATCCATCTGCAGGTTGATGCAAATAAGCAGACCGAACCAAATGGGATCAAATCCCAGGGCAGCGATAATGGGTAAGAAAATGGGGGTAACCAACATGATAATCCCCACCCATTCAATGATCATACCCAACGCCAAAACAATGACCATCATACCGATGAGGATCACCCACGGCTCCACAGGCAGCCCCAGCATGACGTTTTTGACAAAGGTAACGCCCCCAAGGCCATTGTACACGCTGATAAACATAACCGCACCAAAACCAATCCACATGACCATTGCGGAGAGTTTGATGGTGGAGACACAAGCATATTTAATGAGGTCCCAGCTAAGGCGACGGTAAGCCAGCGCACAGATTATGGAGCCAAAAGCCCCAATGCCGGCCGCTTCAGTAGGTGTGGCAATTCCGGCAAAAATAGACCCGAGGACAAAGATAACCAGTGCCGCAGGAAGGATCAGTGCTTTTAATAGTATTATTTTCTCCCGCAGGGGAGCCCGCTCCTCCGGGGGCAGGGCCGGGCCGAGTTCAGGCTGGATCCAGCACCTGATCGCCGTATAAGCAATAAACAAACCTCCCAGGAGCAAGCCGGGAACGATGGCCCCCAGGAACATCTGCCTAATCGATACGCCGGCCCAAGTGGCGTACATGATGAGCATAATACTGGGCGGGATAAGGACCCCCAAAGCACCTCCGGCCATAATGGAGCCCATTGCCAGATTTTTATCATAGCCCCGCTTTAGCATGGACGGCAGGGCGATAAGCGCCATACTAACGATGATAGCCCCGATTACCCCCACCATGGCACTCATAACCATACTTGCCAGCACTGTGGCAATGGCCAGACTGCCCCTGAAGGAACCCATCCAGATATAGACTGCCTGATAAAGGTGATCCGTAATGCCGGAGCGTTCCATCACTGCTCCCATAAAGATGAACATGGGAACAGCCACAAAAATATAATTGGTCACCATCCCGTAAACGGCAGATGGGAACAGGTTTACCGCCTTGGGGCTCCAGAAAAGAAAGGCACACATGATCGCAAGTGAGCCCGTGGCAAAAGCAATGGGTACGTTAATTAAAAGGAGGACAAATAAACCGCCAAACATGATTAGGGTAATCATTTCAATGCTTAGATCCATATTCCAGATCCTCCTTCCCTGTGACCGCAGTATTTAAATCACGAATAAGATTTGCAACCCCGGCCAGGAGAATTAGAATTACAGCCGCCAGCAGTGCTATCTTCACCGGGTATACGGGGGGATTCCAGGGCGTGCCGCTATTTTCCATAATGCGCAGGGATGTTGCAGCAAACTGGTAAGTAGCTTTGCCGAGAACATAAATATAGATAAAAAAGAACATGGACGCGAAAATATTGATGATGGCCTGGCCCCTTACGGAAAATTTCTTAATTAGAATATCCACACCAATATGATCCCGCTGGAGCAGGACATATCCTCCTCCCAGCATGTAAACAAAAGCACTCATAAAAGTCATGGCCTCATGGGCCCAGATAAACGGATGATTAAAAAGATAGCGGCCAACTACTTCAACCATTATTATAACTATTACCGGCAGACTCAGGTAGGCAAAAAGCCTACCTGAGTTTACCGAAATAGCATCCAGGAATGTTAATACCGCTTTTAATACTGCCTGCATGCTGTGCACCCTCCAATTCTCGCGTGTGCTATTCGATAAGACCAATCAATCTCATGTATTCCATCTGAGAATCCAGTGCCCTGCGGGAAAGGTCATCAACGGCGAAATCTTCCCAGATACTTCTGGAATACTCCATACCTCTTGCGATCTCCTCAGGAGTCCATTCAATCACTTCGACACCGTAGTTTTTCATTTCCTGCAGGTAAAAATGGTCAAGTGACTCGTGGTTCATAGCCCTCATCCGTGAATACTCTTTCGCAGCCAATTCCACAATAAGCTGCAGGTCTGCAGGAAGTTCGTTCCAGGAATCCATGTTTACGGCAACTTCGTTCTGCATGAGCGGCGTATGCAACCCGGGCATAATGACGTAAGGTGTTACTTCGTGCA
>SKTJ01000247.1 GCA_007122565.1 Syntrophomonadaceae bacterium
TGTGGAACCCCCCGGGTCGGTAAAGGCTTTGACCGAGCCTGAACGGTTCCTCACAGGCAATCCTGCACTCCGGATGCAACTTGATGTTAATAAGCTCCTTGAGTGCTGAGTAGTTACAAAAGTACAAAGATAACATTTCATTACGTTTAAAGGCATAGTTATAAGAATGAAAGGACAGGCTATCTGCGGACGGACAAGCTGTCCACTCTTACGGGGATACAACAAATTGCCAACCTCCAACCTTCCAACCTTCCAACTTACTAACTGGTATTATTTTGAAGGGAGCTAGCAATGGGATTTAGAGAACTCACCACGCATTTTAAATTATCTCCTCATAAAAAAACAATTGTGCTGGCCGGAAATCCCAACGTGGGTAAATCTGTTTTTTTTAACGCTCTGACCAACCGTTACGTGGAGGTATCCAACTTTCCCGGCACCACCGTGGATATCAGTCACAGCGCCCTGGGAGAAGATCTTCTCCTTGATACCCCCGGCATATACGGGGTCTCTTCTTTTAATGATGAGGAAAGGGTGGCGCGGGACGTTATCCTGCAGGCCGATATTGTCATAAATATTGTAGACGCTCTCCACCTGGAACGGGATCTTTTCCTTACACAGCAGCTTATCGATATGGAGATTCCCCTGGTTGTTGCCCTGAATATGATGGATGAAGCAACACAGCATGGCGTGCGGATTGACCGCCAAGCGCTGGAACGGTTACTGGGTGTGCCTGTGGTGCCGGCGGTAGCCGTTAAAGGGGAGGGCATTGAAGAGGTTAAAGCTGCCGCTCTGTCCAAAGCCACGCAGGGGAACAAAGTGCCCCGGATCGCTGCACTGGTGGAGCCGTTGCGTGAACGATTCTCTTCTGTAGCAGAGGCTCTTCTTTACCTGGAGGCGGATGCTATGGTGAGAACCTCCCGCCCTGAGGCGAAAATAGAGCAACGGCAGGAGGAGATCTACCTGCTACGCCGCCGCCGCGTCAACGAGATTGTAGCAGCAGTGGTTCAGGAAGGCACTGAAGGAGCCACTTTTGCAGCCCGTCTTGGTCAGATGATGCTGCGTCCCGTTACGGGGTTGCCCTTACTCCTGCTCGGCCTGGTAGCCATGTATTACTTTATTGGTGTTTTTATCGCTCAGGTAGTGGTGGATTTTACCGAGGAAGTGGTAATGGAAGGTTACTATGCACCCCTGGTTGAGGGTTTAGTGGGGCGCCTCTTTGCACCTGGTTCAATCACCGGATATGTCCTCGCCGGTGAATACGGCCTTTTAACTATGACCGTGGTCTATCTGCTGGGCTTGTTGATGCCTTTGGTGGCCGGTTTCTACTTCAGCCTTTCCATTATGGAGGATTCGGGATATCTGCCCCGTGTAGCCACACTGATGGACAGGCTTTTGGTTAAAATGGGCCTTAACGGCCGGGCGGTTATTCCCATAATTTTGGGTCTGGGTTGTGTCACCATGGCTACTATCACCACAAGACTGCTTGGTTCTAAAAGAGAACGGATCATTGCAACAGCTCTCTTGGGGATAGCCATTCCCTGTTCGGCTCAATTGGGGGTAATCTTCGGCATGGTTGCTCCCCTCGGTCCTGGTTACCTGATCCTCTATTTGGTTACGATTGGTCTCGTTTTTATTGGCCTGGGCGCGATCATGGAAAAGGTATTGCCCGGTCGTTCCACTGATCTGCTCATTGACTTGCCCGTGTTACGTGTGCCACGCCTGGCCAACGTTTTACACAAAACTTATGGTCGCACTATTCATTTTATCAAAGAGGCGTTTCCCCTGTTTACTGTGGGGGCACTTATGATTAGCCTTTTAAATATTTCCGGTTTACTGATAAAAATCCAGGATTCCATGCGTCCTCTGGTCAACGGCTGGCTGGGTCTCCCCCCGGAGGCAGCCACCGCTTTTATTATGGGGATCGTGCGGCGGGATTTTGGCGCGGCAGGCCTTTACGCACTCCCCATGACAGCTGGGCAAACATTGGTATCTCTTGTGGCTATTACCCTCTTTGTTCCCTGTATTGCTTCAATTTTAGTAATCCTTAAGGAACGGGGTCTTAAGGACGGTTTGTTGATCTGGGTGGGTTCGTTTATTGCAGCTTTCCTCGTAGGCGGCTTACTGGCCCGTATTATAGGGATCTGAAGACAGTCGAAACTTATATCTTTGGGGGGTTGGTAATGGCAAATACAAAAACAGGCAGATGCCCCCAGTGCGGGTACAGGCTGCCAAAAAAAGAGACGTTACGCTGTCCACGCTGCAATATGAGCCTGGTGGAGAAATGTCTGGACTGTACTGGTTGCAGTCCTTATGCCTGGGAAAAAAATGATGATGTTTGTCCGGAAAAATAACTGTATAAAAATTAAAGCCTCCTTAATAATAAGGGGGCTTTTTCTTTGCCTGCTCGTTGTATTTTACAAACATATAGTGATAGCAAGGGCCAAACGCTATCCGGCCAGTCCGTTTAATCTACGGGCAAGACGCGATTTTTTCCGTGCTGCCGTTTTCTTATGCAATACACCCTTGGCCGCTGCTTTATCAATAACCCTGGTGGCAGAAGCATAGTGGCGGTGTGCTTCCTGTGTTTCATTCCCTTCCAGCGAGAGGAGGAACTGCTTTACCGCAGACTTTAGCTGAGACTTAACCTTGCGGTTGCGCTGGCGCCTCACTTCCGACTGTTTCATACGTTTAATGGCTGATTTAATGATGGGCACGCTATCACCTCCTCATAACAGGAATAATTCTATCATGGCTACTGTAAAAAAGCAACTCCCACATCAAAAAAAACGTGGATAGCCGGTCCTTCTGTCTGAAATTATTGGTATATTTACACAACAGATGGATATCATAATATTGATCACCAAAATAGTGATCATCGGCCTCCAACAGGAGGTTGTTTTTAAAAAGGAGGTGAGATGATGCGTGCTTCTGGACTGGTCGGGCTGATTGTCCGTTTCATTGTTTCTGCGCTAGTGCTGATGTTGGTTAGTTTCCTGCTTCCCGGTTTTGCCGCGCTGACCTTCGGTCAGGCTCTGATTGCTGCAGTTATTATTGCTGTGCTTGGCTACGTAGTGGAAAGTCTTTTCGGCAAGAGGGTGTCGCCACAGAACCGCGGTATCGTTGGTTTTTTAACGGCAGCAGTTGTAATTTATATTTCTCAGTTTATCGTCCCCGGTATGAGTATCAGCATACTTGGGGCCCTGCTGGCGGCAGTGGTAATTGGGGTGATAGATCTATTCGTGCCCACCGAGTTACGTTAAAGTTGAAAAAACGAGATAAACAAGAACAAGTGAGATATTCGCGACATTTATGTCGCGAATTCTCTTTTAAGTATAGGGATTTACACTGCTTGCAGGATTTTATTAATATTTATCGAAAATATTGTCAAGTTTGTTTATTATTTTATTGTGGAGGCATAGCAGTTGAGTAAAACATATGCAATTAAGATAAGCCAGCTAGTGCCAGGTTTGATGTTGGCGGAAGACTTGGTATACCGTAAAACCGGACAGATGTTAATCCCGTCCCAAACAGTCATTAATGATAACCACCTCAAGCGCCTTAATTATTTTGATGTAAGCGGAACATGCGTGGTTTTTGACCCTTCTTATAGTACTGATCATCAGGAAGTAATTGACGGGTATGAGGATTCAACCGATAAATTAAACCCTCTTCCTGAAATAATAAATGAAAAAACAAGAAGAGTATATACGGAAACATTTGAAGTAATAAAACAATTTTTCAAAAAAGATCAAAACATAAATGATAATGACATACATGAAATAAAAGAAGTGGCCACAAATATTTCTGAAGAAATTGTCCGCGATCCTTACGTTTTACCACAGATAGCTATTTTGAAAGCCATTGATAATTATACGTTTTCACATTCTATTCATGTAGCAATTTACGCAACAACTTTAGCCCGGTTTTTAGGTTATCCTCCTGAAAAATTGAGGGAGATAAGCTCCGCCGGGCTGCTGCATGATATTGGCAAAATGGATATTCCCAGGGATATTGTTGACAAGCCGGGTCCCTTGACTGAATCAGAGTTTGTGATTATGAAACAACATGCTTGGTATAGTTATGAGCGTCTGAAAAATTTTAAAAATATTAGCAAAGACATAATTGCAGCAGTAAGCCAACACCATGAAAAAAATAACGGTACCGGGTACTATCAAGGATTAAAAGGCAGCGAAATACACCCCTGGGCAAATATCCTGGCAATAGGCGATGTTTATGATGCATTGACAACTGACAGAGTTTACCGGGAAGCATTACTCCCCCACGAGGGCGCAGAAATTGTGATGGGAAGCAGTATCGGGCACTTGGATTATGAAAATGTAAAAGTGTTTACCAGTAAAATGTCTTTATATCCTATTGGTACTAAAGTTGCCTTAAGCACAGGAGAAACAGGCAGGGTAACATCTCACCAATCCAGTTCCCCTTTACGCCCCGTAATAACTATCAAGAGAGGCAGTAAGGAATGGATTGTTGATCTCTCAAAAAATCATACAATATTCATTACACATTTAATTAATTGAAATGTAACTCAATCAAACAGTGAACCGGGTTGCAGGATACCTGTTCGCAGACCGCAGTCTCAAATAAAAAGATTATAATGTTGCCTTTGCTGATCCGGCCACATTTTTTGGCTCGCTGCGCTCAGACAAGTAA
>SKTJ01000270.1 GCA_007122565.1 Syntrophomonadaceae bacterium
GTTCTTTTTCCGTCAGTGAGGCATAGGGAATGTTGGCATGCTCCATATAAACCCTCCTTAATAGCGCTGGATAGCGCTGGTTTTATTGATACCCTATCCTCTTTATTATTAATTTAGCTAAAATATTTATTCCCCCAGGCAAAATCTATCCATTTTAACAATAAATAAAAGATATCAAGGAGCTAATTCCTGATAAAATATTTCCTGACGACAAATACTATAATTATATTTCAAATAGATTGCCCGGGGTAATAAAATGATCAAGGACAGATTGCTACTGGCTACTTTTTCCGGTGTTATCGCTGCCTTATTGGCGAACATAACACTATTCATTATTAATTTAACCATCCCCGGCCCCACGATCAATATGCCCCAGTTAACCGTGGAGATATTTTTAGACGTTACTGAATACACAACTATTCATCAAATATTAGGATTTATCTGGAGCACTGTTGTTGGAAGTGCATACGCCCTGATTTATTTAATTGCCCTTGATTTAACTGGGTGGCATAATCTATTGTTGAAAGCAATTATAATAATTAACGCAGTTTGGTTGTTGGGTGCAGGGTTTGTCATGCGAACAATGGAGCTGGCCGTAAATATTCGCCATGAACCTCTAGCCATTCTTGCATTCTTTGTGGCCCATTTATTTTTTTCAACTTATGTTTATCTGTTGGTTAATAAATATGGCAAGCCTTAATACAATCAGGAGCGGGAGATTGCTTCCCGCTCCTGATTATTAATAAGAAAAGCTTGCAGTCTTTATTAAGTGCTATCACGCCTCATACTTAAACGAAATATTCAGCTTGACGCGGAAAATTAATTTACCTTCTTCCACTTTCATATCAAGCTCCTTAACTTCAGCCACGCGCAGATCTCTGATGCTCTTTGATGCTGTATCCACGGCCACCCTGGCAGCTTCTTCCCACGATTTTTCACTTGTTCCGATAATCTCAACAACCTTGTAAACGCTCTCCATAAAAGAGATCCTCCTTTGTGTATGTTTGTGTGAAGGGGCATCTTATTTTACTAAATATTATGATAACAGTCAACCTTTTGACAATTTATAAGTTAAATAAAATCTTTTTCAAAGAGAAACTTTAGCAGCAGCTATTCGTCTATACAATAAAGAGGTTCTACTTTTTGTTTTGCCTGCAGTATATTAAAATTGAAGGTAAGGAGAGGGAAAAGAATGAAGAAAATGCTGCTACTGCTGGTAGCAATGTTGTTTGTATGCGCAGTCTTTACGGTGCCGCCTGCTTTTGCTGAGGGTGAGAGGGAAATAAGGGTGATTGTAAACAAGAAAATGGTGGACTTTTCCGGTGACGTCAAACCCTTTATCAATGAAGATAACAGGACGATGGTTCCTGTTCGGTTTGTAAGCAACGAACTGGGAGCATCTGTTGTTTGGGACGGGGATACGCAGAAAGTTACCATAAGTCAGGCTGGAAAAACTATTGAACTGATCATTGGTAATAACTTCGCCCATGTAAACGGAGAGAGGGTTGAATTTGACACGGCAGCGGTTATAGTGGAGTCGCGGACCATGGTACCGGTGCGCTTTATCAGTCAAACCTTTGGTGCTGATGTGGTGTGGGATGATTTAACCAGAACCGTGTATGTCACCACGGGACCTACGGAGCCCCCTGCTGCGACAACTGTTACACTTTATTTCTCCGACGACCAGGCCCAGTACCTGGTGCCTGAAATCAGGGAAGTAACCATAACCGGGCAAAGGCTTGTGGAGATTACTTTCAATGAACTCATGAAAGGCCCGCGCAATACGGACCTACGTCCCACCATACCTAAAGGTACGGAGTTAAGCCTGGTAATGTTCCAGGATGTGGCTCAGTTATTCCTGAGCACTCATTTTCGCGACAATCATACAGGAGGATCGGCGGCAGAGATGATGACCCTCTACTCCATTGTTAACACTCTGGCTGATCTGCCTGAGGTGAGCAAGGTGCTGTTTCTGTTGGTTGATAGCGAGGGAGGTTTGATCCAGACGGAGGCGATCCTCGGGCATATTAATACTGAGCAACCCCTGGCTCCCCGTTACGATCTTGTGCGAGAGTAATATAATTAAACAATACGACTAAGCAGAATGTCTGTTTGCATAGAAAAGAACAGGGGGGTGTGTCAACACTAGGATACACCCCCCTGCTTTGTGTTTATATCATTTTCAGGAATCCCACTTCTATAAGTGGTGATTATATCAGCCTAACAAATATCCCCTGCCAATTCAGACCATTGGACCACGCTTTTTATTGCTGTTTCCTGTGGAAAATGATCTTTGAAGATAGAGTAATATAAATACTCTTCCTTGGTGCGGAGCAAAACATCATCATTTTGCTTTTTTGCTATTTCAAACTCTTCATCCGTGATTCGGGCATCGCTTATGTCATCCATAATAGTGTTGCAATTGGTGCCGTGGCTGAATTGAGCCTTGCGTCGCCATACCACTTTTTCCGGCAGCTCATCCTCGAATGCCCGGCGCAAGATCCATTTTTCCACCTGCTGCGGTCCATAAATTTTCCAGTCCAGCGGTGTGGCTGCTGCAAAGTCCAGTATTTGCAGGTCCATAAAGGGAATGTGGGATTCCAGGGAATTAGCACTATTCATCCGGTCCACCCTTTGAAAACCCATGGCATGACCGATAAAAAAGATGTTTTCAAATTCCTTTTGCATTGCCTCTTCCGATCCCAAATTTTTTACGTAATGATAGCCGCCAAACAATTCGTCAGCCCCTTCCCCGCATAACACGGAGCGGCACCCCGCTGCAGCAGCGAGCTTTGAGGCAAAATAGTTTGCAATGGCGCTTTGCACCAGTGGCGCATCAAACGATTCCAGGTAGTAGATTACCTTGGATAAAACCGCCATGATTTCTTCTTTTGTGTAAACATGCTCATGATGCTCAGTCCCAAGATGTCGCGCCACCAAGGAGGCAGCTTCCAGATCAGGGGATCCGGCAAGCCCCACGGCAAAAGTCTGGATTTTATCACTGGTTTGCCGGACAGCCGCGGCTATGATACTGCTGTCCAGTCCACCACTGAGCAAAATTCCCGGATGCTCATTTTGCAGATAGCGTTTTTCCACTGCTCGAATGATTAATTGTTTAAGACTAAAGGCTGCTTGTTCCGGATTGTCCGTTACTTTAGCCACTTTATTCGTCTCCCGGGTAAACGTTTGAAAACCCTGCCCCGGTATGTAGTAATGACCGGGAGGAAAAATATTAATGTCTGCCGTAACTTCCAGCAGTGCCTTTACTTCCGAGGCAAAATACATGATGTCATTTTGCCGGCCATAGTAAAGGGGCTTTATACCGAACTGATCCCGGGCAAGCAGCAGTGAATCCCCATCAGTTACGGCCAGGGCATAATTGCCTTCCAGAGCATCCATAGATTTTAATCCCTTATTCTGAAAATATTTAGTAACAAGGTTGCTGCAGTCATGCTCGAACTGCTTGCTGCTAAGGAGATAACCATCACAGATTGCGCTCGTTTTCCCAATGCTGGCGACAGTGTCAGTTTTCCCCGGGTGCTTCTCTTCGTTCATATTGTTTTTGCGGTAACCCAGAGCCATATTTTGCATTGTTTTTATATCGGTTGTGTCGCCCCGGTGCTCCAGCTTCCCCAGCATGCGCTTTACTCCTGCTTCATCAGCAATCCCGTACGAGACGGCAATACCACTCATAATTTTAAAATTCACTCCCCCGTACTGTTCAGATCCTCTGAATTTAATTCAGATTACCGTATATTTACTTCCACAAAGGAATTACATTCTTACCGATTCTTTCATTCTGACTTCTGACTCCTGAAAGCTAAGCCCTGTTTTTATAATACCCTTTTGTTTGTTGTTTTAATAAATCCTGCACCCATGGAAATGCTAAAAATACCTGTTTTGTTACACAAATGTTTAGAGGGGGTTGCCGCTGATCAAAGCAGAAGAATATGCCCGTTATGACGGGTTGGGATTGGGTGAACTTGTGGCCGGGGGGGAAGTAACCCCGGGTGAACTGAAGGAACACGCCCTGGCCGGCATCAGTAAGCTAAATGGACAGATCAATGCTGTGGTACATATCCTGGATCAGCAGGCGGAAAATGAAATTAAGGCGGGCTTGGGTGACGGTCCCTTTCAAGGGGTGCCTTTTTTGATCAAAGAAATGGATTTGCATGCAGCCGGCGTCCCCATGGAAATGGGCTCCCGTCTCGCCCAGGGCTTTACCCTGCAGTATGACACAGAACTAATGAAGCGTTTCCGCAGAGCAGGGTTTGTTACCCTGGGTGTTACAGCTGCTCCGGAATTCGGTTTTAGCGCCACGACCGAATCTGTTTTCCGCGGTCCCACGCGGAACCCGTGGAATACGGAACGGATGCCCGGTGGCTCAAGCGGAGGCAGCGGAGCTGCCGTGGCAGCAGGTCTAGTCCCTCTGGCCCATGCCAATGACGGTGGGGGGTCGATCCGTATCCCTGCAGCCTGTAACGGACTGGTGGGGTTTAAACCAACGCGGGGCCGTATTCCTACCGGCCCTGACAATGGGGAACTTTTCAATGGGCTTGGGATTGAATTTGCCCTCACACGGAGCGTGCGTGATGCTGCGGCACTCCTTGATTTTGTGGCCGGTCCGGACCCCGGGCATTATTATCAGGTTGAACCGCCAAAACA
>SKTJ01000218.1 GCA_007122565.1 Syntrophomonadaceae bacterium
TTACCAGGGTAAAGTCAAGGGCTCAATGTTTCCGTTTTTTTACGGAGCAGATCGAAAAGGACCTGCTACCACAGAGGAAGCTGCATGTTGCCGTGCTCCATGCGGCAGAGCCTGAAGCGGCACAGGAATTGTACAGTATGCTGACGGAGCACTATAAAGATGGGGATTTTTACCTGCAGGAGCTTACTCCAGGGATTGGCTTCCATACCGGACCGGGATTGATCGGTATTAGCTATTATGGTGAGAGAATCAGCTAAAACTTGATAGAAATGAATATAACAGTTACGGGGGTAAGAAAAGATGCGGGTTATCTTTTTGGGAGGCATGGGTGATATGGGGAAGCGGGCGGTGAGTGAGCTTTGCTCTTTTCCCGAAATTGACCATGTTACAGTAGTGGGCCGCAGTCGCGAGAAATACGAAAAGTTTTTGGAACAGGTGCACAATGGAAGTGACAAACTGAGATTTGAATTAGTGGATTTAAACCGCGCTGAAAACCTCTCTTTGCTCTTCAAAGACTATGACCTGGTTGCAAGTACCGCCGGGCCTTTCTACAAGTACGAGCGTATGCTCGCTGCAGCGGCCATGGAGGCGGGTGTTGATTATGTCAGCATCTGTGATGATTTCGACGCCGCAGAGCAGGTCTTTGAACTGGATGCCGCCGTTCGTGAAAAGGGTTTATGCGTGCTCACCGGCGTGGGTTGGACTCCGGGCCTATCCAGCCTGCTGGCACGGGCAGCAGCTGATTCACTCGATACGGTGGAAAAAATCAACGTCGCCTGGGCCGGAAATACGGAAGATGCCGTGGGTTTGGCGGTAATTTTACATAGCCTTCATATATTTTGCGGCTCCGTACCATCATTCCTGGATGGTTCATTGAAGATGGTTCCCGCAGGCTCGGGTAAGGAAAGAATCCGCTTTCCGGAACCTATTGGAGAACTTAACGTATATAATGTGGGACATCCTGAGCCTGTGACCATGCACCGGTATTTCCCCGGTATCGCCGAAGTTACCCTGAAGGGCGGGATCAATGAGGACTTGCTCAACAAGCTGGCTATCCTCGCCTCAAAGCTTGGCTTAAGCCGGAACAAGAAAGTCCGCGATCTAGTCGCCGCCTTTTTCCAAAAAACACTGCGTTACTGGAGGAGAGCTGCAGGATCGGCGCCTGAGGTTTCCGGTATCAGGGTGGATGTGAAGGGTACCTCCGCAGGAGCGCCTTGTCGCCTGAGCTACAGCGCGGTCGGACCTATGGATGTCCTCACCGGTGTACCCATGGCGATTGCCATCAGGGAAATGGCCAGAGGCAACATTGATAAAAAAGGAGTGCTTGCTCCGGAAGCCTCCGGTTTATTTGATCCCCAGATTTTTTTCAATGAATTGAGAGACAGGGATGTTGAGGTTATTATTGAAAAGGCAGTTGATGTTTTGGGGAGCACATCTGCAGCCGACGCATGCATCGCCCACAACTGATATGTTGGAGTAGGGATAGAACCTGAGGAAAGGGGTAATTGTGAACGTTGTCAAACGATAAGGAATTTGTGAAAGAAGTGACGCCTCAAGCGGTTGATTTTTCCCAGTGGTACCTGGATGTGGTGCTGAAAGCGGAGCTTATGGATTACGCTCCGGTAAAAGGCTGCATGGCAATCCGGCCCTACGGTTATGAGATCTGGGAAAATATCCAGCAGTTGCTTGGCGGCCGGATCAAGGCAACGGGGCATAAAAATGCATATTTTCCCCTTTTTATTCCCCAGTCATTGTTGCAAAAAGAAGCGGATCATGTGGAGGGGTTTGCCCCTGAGGTAGCCCTCGTGACGCACGGTGGTGGCGAGGAACTGGTGGAAAAGCTGGTGGTACGTCCTACCTCGGAAGCAATTATCTGTAGTATGTTTGCGAAGTGGATACAATCATGGCGGGATCTGCCATTGCTGATCAATCAGTGGTGCAATGTTGTCAGGTGGGAGAAGAATACCCGTCCTTTCCTGCGTACTTCCGAATTTCTCTGGCAGGAGGGGCATACGGTGCACGCCACGGAAGCGGAGGCGGAAGAGGAAACGTTGAAGATGTTGGGCGTCTACCGGGATTTTGTGGAAAACGAACTGGCCATACCGGTGGTAACCGGCCGCAAGACGGAGAAAGAGAAATTTGCCGGCGCAATGCGTACCTATTCCATTGAAGCGCTGATGAGCGACGGGCGCGCGCTGCAGGCAGGAACTTCTCATAATCTGGGGCAGCATTTTGCCCGTGTTTTTGAGATTCAGTATTTGGACAAAAATGATACACTGCAGTATGCCTGGCAGACCTCATGGGGAGCTTCCACCCGGCTGATTGGCGCCCTGATCATGGTGCACGGCGATGACCGGGGTTTGAGAATGCCGCCGCGGGTGGCCCCTGTGCAGGTAGTAATCGTCCCCATTATCATGAAGAAAAAGCGGGAGGAAGTTCTGGCAAAGGCACGGGAGATGACGGAGCGCTTTAGCGACACCCTGCGTGTGGAGTTGGACGACCGGGAAGGATATTCCCCGGGATGGAAATTTAATGAGTGGGAAATGAAAGGAGTACCCCTGCGCCTGGAGATTGGTCCACGGGACCTGGAAAACGGTGGCGTAATGGCGGTGCGGCGTGATACGGGAGAAAAAATATTCCTAGCTGAAGCGGAATTGGAACAAAAACTGCCCCTACTGCTACAGGAAATTCAGCAAGGCTTGTTTGAGCAGGCCCTGCAGTTTCGTAAAGATAACACACATCACACGGACAACTTCGAGCAGTTTCAGGAGATCATTGCCACAAAGCGGGGATTTGTGCTGGCACACTGGTGTGGTGAGGCAGCCTGCGAAGAAAAAATCAAAGAAAAAACCAAAGCCACAATCCGTTGCCTCCCCCTGGAAGAAGTACCCGGCGGCGAAGGACCCTGCATCTGTTGTAATGAGGGCAAGGGAAAAAAAGTCTATTTCGCCAGAGCATATTGACAGCTGGACATAATTGAAATCTATAAGTTCCCGTCTCTTCCCTTTCCAACATCCAACTTCTACCATCAAATATCCAGGTTGAAGGAGGTGTAAACCGGGTTTCCTTACGGTGCCCGGACTTATTTATGCCCAGTAAGGTTTATTTTGTTGAACGGAGAGCCAGTTCCCCAAACGAGAGCCTGACAGCACGTTTGGAGATGCTTTTTAACAAGGCAGCTTTAGGGGAAGCTGTCTGCAAGGATGATTTAGTGGCGGTGAAACTCCATTTTGGCGAGCGTGGGTTAACCAGCTATATTAACCCTGTATTTGTCCGTATCATTGTGGATGAGCTCAAAGGCCTCGGTGTTAAGCCTTTTCTCACAGACACTAATACTCTTTACCGTAATGCACGCCACAATGCCGTCGACCATGTGGAAACAGCCCTGTTGCATGGCTTTTCTTATACCACTGCCGGGGCACCTGTTATTATTGCCGACGGGTTGCGCGGCCACGGTTCCAGGGATGTACCAGTGCCGGGGAAGCATTTTCAACAGGTGAAGATTGCTCAGGCAATCCTTGATGCAGACAGCATGATTGTTATGACTCATGTCAAAGGGCATATTATAACAGCGCTCGGAGGCGCAATCAAGAACCTGAGTATGGGTTGCAGCAGCAGGGCCGGTAAACATATGATGCATGCAGCAATCAGGCCGAAGGTAATAAAAGAAAAGTGTCGTGGTGACAAACTTTGCCTGCACCACTGTCCTGTTGAGTGCATACAAATAGTTGATCAGGTTGCCGTAATCAACGAAGAACAATGTATCGGGTGCGGCGAGTGCATTGTCGCCTGTCCCCATACTGCCATTAAAATTGGGTGGTTAGATGATGCGATCATGTTGCAGGAGAGGATGGCGGAGTTTGCATATGGTGCGGTAAAGGATAAAAAAGGGCGGTGCGCCTATATCAACTTCCTGCTTGATATTACGCCACACTGTGACTGTCACGGCTGGAGCGACAGCTCTATTGTCCCGGATATCGGTATCCTGGCCTCTTTTGACCCGGTGGCCATTGACCAGGCTTCCATCGACCTGATTAACGCACAAACGGGTCTGGCCGGGTCCGGGCTAAAGAAGAATTTCGCCCCCGGGGAGGACAAATTTACCGGTGTTTTCGGCGAGGTGGATTATACAGCCCAGTTGCGTCATGCAGCACAGATGGGCCTGGGCAGCAGAGATTATGAACTGATCAAAATCGAATAAGAACAAAGGCCAGTATTATTGCATATTATTTATTATTGTAATATACCAGGAGTTTATGAACGTATGATATAATGATAGGAATCAGAAGTCGACAAGTCAGGTAAGTCAGAGGATAGAAGGGATTAAGAATGGATAAGCAAAAAATTCGTTTGGTAGATTACCAAAGCGTTTTTTATTGTACATTCTGGATGCTGAGGCCTGACTCCTGGCTCCTTAATTTAGGCAGTATGGAGGTCTGAGATTCAGATGGGAGAGAAGCGGGAAGAAAAGGCGCTGTTACGATATCGGCGCGGTAGGAACGCCATTATTTATAATATTATAATCAACCTGCTCCTGGCTTTGTTGAAGGGGTTTGCCGGTGTCCTGGCCCGCAGTCAGGCTATGATCGCTGATGCATTTCACTCCGCCGGAGATCTGATGGTCAATATCGTTGTTTTGTTCGGTTTACGTGCTTCATACAA
>SKTJ01000108.1 GCA_007122565.1 Syntrophomonadaceae bacterium
AGGCACTGGCAGCCCAGGCAATTATTGCACGCACCTTTACCCTGCAGAAAATCGCTGAAGATGGGGGAGTACCGGAACGAAATGCTCACGCTTCCACGGATATTGAAGAATTTCAGGCGTATAGTGCTGAGGATATTACAGATGAAGTGCGTAAAGCGGTTGAAATGACCCGGGGAGAGGTGGCCAGCTACAATAATGAGTTTATTCGCGGTTGGTTCAGTGCTTATGCAGGGCCACGCACCGCCCTGGCTGATGAGGGGCTTGGTTTTGAAGGTGAGAATCCCCCGTATATCCATGTAGTGGATGGCCCGGGGAAGGATATTATCCCTGAAGAGGAGGGGGAATGGTCTGAGAGCTTTCCCCTGGAAGCGGTGCGTAATGTGGTCAGGGAGGTGACCGGTGAGGATCCGGGGGAGGTAACGAAGATGGAGATTAAGGAGTTCGGTGCCTCCGGCCGGGCTAAAATTATCCAGGTTAATGATACAGAGATCGAAGGACCGGCGCTGCGTCTGGGGCTGGGCAGTACGGAAATGCGTTCCAATTTTCTTGAGGAATTAAGTGTGGAGGATGGGATGGTAAAAATGTCCGGCACCGGTTTTGGTCACGGTGTGGGCCTCTGCCAGTGGGGTGCCCGCGCAATGGCGGAGAATGGCAGTTCACCGGAAGAGATAGTCCAATATTTCTATAAAGATATCACGCTGGCTAAGGTCTGGGAATGACAAGAAGCAAGAAACAAGATGCAGGAAGCAAGAGAGGCAAAACCATGTACAAGGGGCGGGTCTCCGTGCCCGCCCGCAGGCTGACAGCTAATGGAACGTTTCGGAACTGGTTCGTACAAGGAAAGGACGACCCTGTGCACCTGTAATTTTATTTTTCCCGTTGTTACCGCGAGGCCGCTTGTCCTGTAATATTCTTTTTCTCCCCTGCATATATTGCATTGGAGGAGAGGATGAATATGGATGAAAGTAAGTTTGCCAACAGGCAGGGGTTTCAGGCGCAGCAGGGGCACCAGGGGCAGGGGCATCAGGGTCGCCACAAAATCGTTATTGATAATCGTGGGCGTATCGATATCAACGGCGTACTTAATGTGGATAGCTTTGATGATCAGGAAATCGTCCTGGAGACAGAACAGGGTCTATTGGCCATGCGGGGAGAGGAAATGCATATCAAGCACCTAAATCTGGAGCAGGGGGAGCTGTTAATCGAAGGTTATCTGCTGGAAATGGCCTACTCAGAGAAGAAGGGTTTTTTGCGTAAAGAAAGGGGCAAATCATTTTTTGAACGGTTATTTAAATGATTACTGCTATACCACTAAGCCAGCAGGTTATAGTATTTATTGTCATCCTGACTGCAGGGCTCCTCACAGGATTATTATTTGACCTGATGCGGGCTATTAGCAGGGTCTTGCAATTACCTAAAAGTGTTCTCTTCCTTGCAGATATGCTCCTTTCTCTGTGCGTCGCTTTTATCGTATACCAGATTCTTTATCTGTTTAACCAGGGTGAATTAAGGTTCTTCGTGTACCTTTCTTTTTTCCTGGGTATTGTCTTTTATTATTATTTTTGCAGCCGGCATCTTTACAAGCATCTAGTAAATACATTAAAATATATAGTGAGGCTGTGGCAAGCCTGTATGAAATATTGGCATCAGGGGCGGAATGTTTGCCGCAGGGTCTTTGGTAAAACGGGGAAGACCGAGGGGTGATTGTTTTGAAAAAGGTGGTCCGTTACCCGAGTCACGCGGGAAAGAGGCTGAGCCGCAAACTGTTAACCCTGCTTTTTATTCTTTGTATGGGTATTGCAATCTATCTTTATGCTGGACAGGCTTTTATTTACTGGGAGGCCAGGGGAGAGCTTAACCAACTACTCACCCGTTTGGATGTGATCGATAAAGAGAACATGGCCCTACAGGAAGAGATCATACTCTTGCAGGATGAGGAATATCTGGAAATTAAGGCCCGTAAGGAACTAGGGTTGGTAAGGCCGGGAGAGATTATATTTTCCGTGGGTGATTAATTTTATAATAATTGCATTAGATTATTGACAATTTGTCGAAAGAGGCTATAATTCTAGATGGAGGCATCTATTATTTAAAGGAGGAAATTTTTTCATTATGTCTTCGTTGTCAGTTGGAAGTATTGTGGAAGGGGTGGTAACTGGAATTACTAATTTTGGTGCATTTATCTTACTGCCTAATGGGGAAACGGGTCTTGTGCATATTTCGGAAGTGGCGGACAGTTATGTAAAGGATATCAACGAACATCTCCAAAAAAAAGACAAGGTCAAGGTAAAGATTCTTTCTGTTAACGGGGATGGGAAGGTAGGCCTTTCCATAAGGCGTGCTCTGAATGACGGTAAGGACACCCCTGCACCGCGCCGCGGTAGTCGCGGAGCCGGTAGCCGGCCGGTCGGGAGGACTGTTGTCTCCTTTGAAGACAAGTTGGCCAAGTTTATTAAGGAGAGCGACGAAAAACAGCATGATCTTAAGAAAAACACAGATGCAAAAAGGAGCGGGGGAAAAGGTTTCCGGCAGTTTGAGTAAATAATCGTAACTGATACCCTGAATATGCGAAAACAAGTTGGACAGTTGGATAGTTGGATAGGAAAAGATAAAAACGGGAAAAGCCGAACATTCCAGCCATTTTCATTGTTTGATGGTGAAAGAAAAAGAGAAAAGGAACTCCGTCTTTTAATTTTTGTGTACGGTTAACGAAATAATCTTTTGTTAATTTGGAACGTATAATGCACTAATATAGTTTTTTAAATTCCGTTTATTTTTCCCATGGAAGAAGATTAATATAGAAATAAAGGCACCGTAAGGTGTCTTTTCTAATTGTAACTGCTAAGAATTTGAATACCTGAGTTACTGCTAATCATGATTCGCTAGCAAAAGTTTCTTGGGAGCGATATTAATGATACGGAAAGTTGGGACCAAAGTTGGGGCTATAGATCTGGGCAGTAATTCTTTACGTCTGCTGGTGGCCCTGGTACATGAAAAAGGGTTACAGCCCCTGCGCGGTGAGCTGAGGGAGACACGTCTGGGAGAAAAGCTGCACTGGGGCGGGCACCTCAACCCCCCGGCCCGGGTGCGGACGCTGGAGGCCCTTTCCGCGTTGCTGGAGATAATGGCGGAAGAGCAGGTGGAAAGTGGGATAGTGGTGGCTACCAGCGCGGTACGGGAGGCAGTTGACGGCGCCCTTTTTCTGCAGGAAATGGAAAAAATTTCTCTCTATCCTGTGCGCCTGCTCAGTGAGCGGGAAGAGGCTTATTATGGCTTCAGTGGAGCTGTCGAAAATATAGTTGGGGCGAGTAGTGCAGGGGATCTTTTAGTACTTGATTTAGGAGGGCGCAGCAGTGAGTTTGCATGGCAGGAACGGGAAACCTTCCATTATCATAGTTTTTCTTTTGGTGCGGTCAGCTTGAATGAGGCCTTTTTCCCCCCTGACTCCCGGCAGACGGCCAAAGAGTACCAAGACCTGCAAATGCATGTACGACAGGCACTGCACTTGGAAAAATCCCTTACTGTTGCGGCGGAAAGCCGGGGCCTGGTGGGGTTGGGTGGAACGGTTACTACATTGGGGGCACTTGCACAGGAATTACATAGTTTTGAGAGCGGTTGTGTGCACGGTTGCCGCCTGTTAAGAGAAGAGGTCGATGTGATCACACAAAAGCTCAGATGCAGGTCGCCGGCACAGCGGGCACTCCTCCTACCCTTTGCACCGCAGCGCGCTGACATCATTACGGCGGGTGCGGCGGCCCTGTCAGCCCTGCTGGAATGCCTGGGGAAAGAGAGCCTGTATGTTTCGGAGCAGGGCCTGCTCCACGGGGTGCTGCGGGAACTATGTTGAGAAAAGGGTAGTCAGGAGTCAGGAGTCAGTAGTAGGAGTCAGAAAATTAGCATGCACGTGAATATATGTTCTAACGTTCGGGGGTGGCTGTGGAAGCTGTCTCTGCAATTGTTTTATTGAACTGAACTGTTAAACTTTATTAATATTTCCAGCTTTTATGCTTTCCGATCGACAGTAAAATAGGAATTTTTTAACCAATATGACTGGAGAAGACGTATTATTTCCGCGAAAACAGCATTTTATTAATGATCATGTGACTTAATGTAAAAAATAAGAATTCTTTTACCTCCCTTTTTTGACAGACATTTCCTGAAGGCGCCGCTATAATGGGGGATACAACTGTTACGGGGAGGTTTATTATGTCCGAACAAATTGATACAGGAAAATGGCCCCTGCGTATGCCGAACTGGATGAAGCGGATGAAAGGACTGCGTATACCTGCGTTATTGCAAAGCGCCACCAATAAAAAAGAGCATCTGGAGTTAAGCTGGGTTTACTGGTTTTTTATTGCCCTTTTTATTGGACGAGCCTCCCTGATGGGAGAGATCATGCCGTTTTCACTTATCTTATGGGCCCTGGTGTTGCGCACCGCATTACCATGGAAACATGCTGTCACCGTAGGTATTTTGTTGGGCTGGTTAACCGTGGATGTCGGGGTCTTCCCTCCTTGGGTCCTTCCGGCCACCATGCTGCTTTGGCGCTTGCTGGATAACGGACTGACCTTGTTGCGCGGTAAAAGTATTTCTCTGATGATCACACTGCCCCTGGCCATTTTGTTGGTACGGTTGCCCCTCTTTTATTTTATACATTTTAGTACTTATAAGGTTTTTATTACCGGGTTGGAAGTTGCTCTGGCTGTTCTTTTACCTGCATTGCTGCTCCCCCTGATGGAGTCTGTGCATCTGCGTAGTAGCGGCCGTCCTGCCCCGGAGGTTATTGTAGGGCTGGTGCTGATCCTGTTCCTTGTCCTTTTAGGGATGACCGATGTCTTCCTGCATGAAAATATCGCACTTGTAAATATCGTGGCACCTTTTTTGGTTTTAAGTGGAGCTTATCTGTGGGGCCCCTTCTGGGGTGTTGCGGTTGGGGTGGTTGTGGGGCTCTGCATCAGTTTTCACAACCCGGTGATGCTGCCATTCAGCGGAACGCTTGGTATTGCCGGATTCGCTGCGGGGATGTTGCGTAACCTGAGCCGCTTTTGGGTGGCAGTCGGCTATTTTCTGGTGTTACGTTTCCTTGCGTTTTACGCTCTGGAGGGGGGGTTCATTTTCACCCACTGGTGGGAAGAGGTTGTTGTAATAGCCCTTTTCCTGGCCATACCCAGTTCCAGTTGGGGAAAACTGGAAAGGATGAGCAGTTTTTTGCCTTATCGGCCGGAAGATGAGGAACGACTCCGTTTTAATATGGCTACACGGGTGAAGGATTTTGCTTCTGTATTTCGGGAACTGGCCGAGACCTTTCAGCCGATTAACGAGGCCGATTCGGATCAGTCCCGCAGGGATCTTTCTCCCCTGGTGGATTATTTCAGCCGCAGGGTTTGCAAAGAATGCGAGCATTTTAAACGCTGCTGGATCAGCGATCTCTACAATCAGTACCGGCGGGTGGTGACGATGCTTGCAGAAGTGGAAAAAGGTAACAATTTTTCGGAAAAAATGATTCCGTTAAAGCTAAGACGCTATTGTCCCCGTCAGCGCGAGATGGTCAGGACAATGGGAAATATGCGTGAGATCTACCGGTTGCACACTTTCTGGCAGGACAAACTTCAGGAAGGACAGGTGTTGGTCTCCCAGCAGCTGGAGGGTATTTCAGCATTAATGCACGATTTGTCCCAGGAGATTAAACTTCAGACCGCATCGGAAGTGGAACTGGTTCCCGAAGCGGTTCATTATTCGCTGGAGATCGGCGTAGCCCAGGTGGCCCGGGATGGACACAGTGTTTCCGGGGACAGTTATGCCGTTCTACCGTTAAAAGATGGGAAACAGGCTATTTTGCTCAGCGACGGCATGGGTTCGGGCAAGGAGGCGCGCCAGGCCAGCCGCTCCACAGTAAAACTAATGGAGCACCTGCTGGCAGCCGGGTTGCGTCAGGATGTGGTGCTTAACACAATCAATACTCTTTTACGTTTACGCTATCCCTCGGAAAAATTTGCAACGCTGGACCTGGCTATGCTGGATAGCCGTTCCGGGGATCTTGAGATTTACAAGCTGGGAGCCCCGCCAAGTTTTTTAAAGAATGGTGGGCTAACCAAGGTAGTCGGTTCCGGTTCCCTGCCAATTGGTATTCTGGATGAGATTACGCCGGAAAAACTTTATTTTAAGTTCAAAAGCGGGGGTACGCTGGTGATGGTTACCGACGGTTTGTTGGAAAATCCCGCCGGGTACGAAGATAAATGGCTAGTCGGTACGCTTGACGAGATCAGGCATGATCATCCCCAGATTATCGCAGATCGTCTGATTGAAGAGGCATGTTACCGTTGGCCCCGCGGTGTTCAGGACGATCTCACTGTCCTGGTGGGGCGCTTCCGGCCGTTAAATTAAAAGTTTGAAAAGATGGAAAGTTTGAAGGTTGGAAAATCAATTAAACCATTCAAAGGCCAAAGTCCAAGATCGAAAAATCAATTCAAAGTCGAAGGTCAAAGGTCCAAAGTTGAAAATCTAAGGTTAAGTAACCAGTTCTAAGGGCTAATTTATATTTTGTATGGTAATATTATGCAAAGAGGTAAATATTATGCCTTAAGACGGTTTCTTAAAGACTGTTGATTTTTGACATTAGACTTTGGACTTTCTTTTTTATTGAATTTTCGACTGTCAATACTAATATTTACTGGCTGAGGAAGGATTTTCTTTTCTTGGCGAGAAAGACTATGAGTGGATTTGCACCAGGGAGGGACTTTCAGAAAATGTCTGAGTTTTGCAGTAGCATTCGGGATGTTATGGTCCGGGAACATTTGATCGAAAAAGAAGATCTGATTGTTGTGGCTGTTTCCGGGGGAGCCGATTCCCTTGCGTTGCTACATATCCTCCACAGATTAAAAGGGGATCAAACCCTTCCTTTTTCTCTTTACGTTGCTCATCTAAATCACGGCCTGCGTGGCCGTGCAGCTCGTGAAGATGCCGCTTTTGTGCGGGAGGAAGCACGGCGTCTGGGATTGCCCTGCACCGTGGGCGAGGTGGATACCCGTGCCTTCAGCCGCAACCGGGGACTTTCCCTGGAGGATGGAGCACGCAGGCTGCGTTATCGTTTTCTCGTGCAGCTTGCACAGCGAACTGGTGCAACACGCGTAGCTGTGGGGCACCAGCGTGACGATCAGGTGGAAACCCTGCTCTTGAATTTGATGCGCGGCACAGGTTTGGATGGACTTGCCGGTATGAAATATAAACGTCGCCTTGATGAAGGGGTCACCCTGATTCGGCCGCTGCTTGAGCTGAGCCGTGAAGAGGTAGAACGCTACTGCCGGGAGAGTAAACTAAATCCCCGCCTTGATGAAACCAATCTTCATAATGATTTTACACGCAATCGTATTCGGCTGCAGCTTATTCCCCTGTTGGAGCATGAATTCAACCCCAAGGTGCGTCGCGGCCTGCAACGTCTTTCCCATCTGCTAACACTGGACCGTGATTTTCTGGAAAGGGAGGCCGACGCTTGCCTATCCCGATTGCTCCTTAAGGAGGATGAGCATGAGGAACATTATCTGGTGCTTGACGGCAAGGGCCTTCTGGAGGAGCACGAAGCCTTGCAGGGTCGCATCCTGCGCCTTGCGATACGACGTTTGCTTGGCACGGTACTACGGAATATCAGCCAGTTCCATGTGCGGACAGTTTTAGATTTGTTGCGAGAGGGTTCTCCCCACGGCGTACTTCATCTTCCCGGAGGGTTAAGGGTTTCCCGCAGTTATGATAACCTTACTCTTTATTACCGTGAGCCGCCCCGTGCCGGTCAATTTGTTCCTTTATCACTGTCTGTTCCCGGAGCGGTAAGTTTACCGGTGACCGGGATCAGGTTAAAAGCGACATTGTTTTCTCCGGAGAAACTTAAATGGCCACCTGATGGAAAGAAAGAGGCATATTTGGACTTCGATCAGGTGCTGGACAAAAAAAAACATTCCCCTGTGAATGGAAAACTGGATTTGGTGGTGCGCTCACGTCTTTCCGGGGATCGATTTCACCCTCTGGGTGCGCCTGGACGGCGCAAACTGAAGAGTTATTTAATTGATCAGAAAGTGCCCCGTACTGAACGGGAACTTATCCCCCTCGTGGTAGCAGGGGAAGAGATTATCTGGGTGGCTGGCCGGCAGATTTCCCACCAATGCCGCATAACCCCCCAAACCAAACAAGCCCTGGTACTCCAGCTGGAATAAATGGGACAAGGGACCTGTCCCCTCGTCCCATTTTAATTTTGTAGAGGAAGGTGTGCGAAGAATAGTGAAAACAGAGGTATTGCTTTCCCGCCAGGAAATTGAAGCTAAAGTGAGGGAACTGGCTGAGGAAGTTTCGCGGGACTATCAGGGGAAAAATTTGCTGTTGATCTGTGTTTTAAAAGGAGCAGTGGTATTTCTTTGTGACTTATTGCGTTTACTGGAAGTAGGGGCGGAAATTGATTTTATGGCCGTTTCCAGTTATGGCAATTCCAGCAAATCCTCCGGGGTGGTGCGCATTCTTAAAGACCTGGACCAAAGTATTGATAATAAAGATGTGCTGATCGTGGAAGACATTATTGATACGGGCCTTACACTCAGTTACCTCAGAGAAAATTTGCTGTCCCGAAATCCTGCCTCATTACGTATTATTACCCTTCTGGATAAACCAGAGCGGCGCATCGCCCAAATTAAGCCGGACTACTGTGGCTTTAGTATCCCCGACAAATTTGTGGTCGGTTACGGCCTTGATTACCAGGAAAAATATCGAAACCTGCCTGACCTTTGTGTTTTACTTGAGTTTGCATAACAAGTGTGATACAATTTTACAAGTGTAATATAATTTTAACAGATTGATTGCGTCGCATTGCGACGCAATCAATCTGATTAAAGATAATATAAGCAATAACACCCCGGTGTAGAGAGGGAGGCGGAGCGGAATTGAATAGCCGTTTTTTACGACAGGCCACTTTTTACCTGCTTGTCTTTATGATTGCCATAGCGCTGATCCAGACATTTAGCCGCACCCCGGAGACGGTGCGCGATGTTAGATACTATCCCGATTTTATTCAGATGGTTGAGCAGGGACAGATTGTCGAGGTAAAGTTGATTGGGGATAACATCGAGGCTTCCCACAAAGACGGAACCATTGTAAAAACTTATAAGCCAGGGGACGATGACCTTTCGGCCCGCTTAATTGCCAATGATGTTCCATTTGAACCGAATCCGCCACCGGAGCCCCCATGGTGGTCAACCCTACTCACTTATATGATACCGTTTATCCTTATAATAGGAATATTCTTTTTCTTTATGCAGCAGACGCAGGGCGGGGGCAATCGGGTGATGAATTTCGGTAAAAGCAAAGCCCGCCTGCACGACGGGGAACGGAAGAAGGTTACCTTTGAGGATGTGGCCGGCGCTGATGAGGAAAAGGCAGAGTTGTTTGAGATCGTGGAGTATCTGAAAGATTCAAAGAAATTTACGGAGCTGGGAGCCCGTATCCCCAAGGGTGTGTTGTTAATCGGCCCCCCGGGAACGGGGAAAACGTTGCTGGCCCGTGCGGTGGCCGGTGAAGCGGGAGTGCCCTTTTTCAGTATCAGCGGCTCTGATTTTGTGGAAATGTTCGTTGGCGTGGGAGCCTCCCGCGTCCGCGATCTTTTTGAGAATGCGAAGAAGAATAACCCCTGCATTATCTTTATTGACGAGATCGATGCGGTGGGCCGGCAGCGTGGCGCCGGACTGGGCGGTGGACACGATGAGCGGGAGCAGACGCTCAACCAGCTGTTGGTGGAAATGGACGGGTTTGATATTAATGAGGGGATTATTATTCTGGCGGCCACTAACCGGCCGGACATCCTGGATCCTGCCCTCTTGCGTCCCGGCCGTTTTGACCGGCAGGTTACGGTCAATTTTCCTGATGTAAAAGGACGGGAAGAAATTTTAAAAGTTCATACCAGGGGCAAGCCCCTCGGTCCGAGAGTTAACCTCAAGGTTCTGGCGCGGCGCACCCCCGGTTTTACGGGAGCGGACCTGGAAAACCTGGTTAACGAAGGGGCCCTGCTGGCGGCACGACGTTCCCTCAAGGCGGTTACCATGCCGGAACTGGAAGAGGCCATTGACCGTGTAATTGCCGGACCGGAGAAAAAGAGCCGTGTCATCAGTGAATTTGAAAAAAAGATTGTTGCTTTTCACGAGGCCGGTCATGCCTTGGTGGGTCACCTGTTGCCTCATACTGACCCGGTGCACAAAGTGTCCATTATCCCCCGCGGACGGGCCGGTGGATATACGATGATGCTGCCGGAGGAAGACCGCTATTATATGACCCGCTCCGAATTAATGGATCGGGTGTCTGCACTATTGGCAGGACGGGTTGCGGAGCAGGTTGTTTTTAACGAGATCAGCACCGGGGCACAGAATGATTTGGCCCGGTCTACCTCCCTTGTACGCCAGATGATCATGGAATACGGTATGAGTGATGAGTTGGGACCCATTACGCTGGGGCATAAACAGGACCAGGTATTCCTGGGCCGGGATCTGGGCCGGGAACGGGACTTCAGTGAGGAGATTGCCAGGGCTATCGACAAGGAGATCAGGCGCACCGTGGATCGTTGTTACCACAAGTGCGAGGAGTTGATTGTGCAGCACCGGGATAAGCTGGACCTGGTGGCTGAAGCCCTGCTGGAGCAGGAAACGCTTGATGCCGTGGAGATTGAAGCCATGATTGAAGGCAAGGACCTGGCTGAATTAGTGCAGCAAAAACGGGAGCAGGCTGATAAAGAAGAAGATGATGAAAAAACAGCAGCTAAAGCATTGGCAAAAAAGAAGAAAGGGCGGGCGGGCCGGGTTAAGGTGGTTCTCCGTCCGGATAAGGGTGAACTTCACGGTAAGCCCACGGAAGAGGTATAAGTGCAAGAAGCAGGAGGCAAGAAGCAGGAAGCAGGAAAAGACTGCTTGATAGGTATTATCTGAGAAAGCAACCATAACTTTAGAGAACAACCGGGGGAATTTCCCCCGGTTGTTTTCGATTTTAATGGTTAAGATAGGTTTATGGAATTAAGAAAAGTAGTCAGAGAGGAAAAGACAGAATAGTAAAAATGTATTTTCCTGTGCATTTCTTACTTGGAGTTAGCAGGATTTTTCTTATATGTGTAGAATAGGTGATACGGACAACGTTAGGGTATTAAGGGGTTATTTGACCTTTCACAGAAAAATTGTTAGTTCTTGAAAGGAGGTTGTTTGCTGCATTAAACAAAGTTTGGAAACCGGATGGACAGCCGTGTGAAAAATGTAACAAACGTAACTTAAAAAAAATTAGGAGGTTTTTCAATGGTACTTGATCCGACCAAACATGCTGACTGGGAAATTGCAGAAGAGGCAGAGGCTACAATGAAAACAGTCTATCAGCTCGCAGATGAGATGGGGCTGGAGAAGGAAGAATTGTTACCTTACGGCCATTATGTGTCCAAGCTTGATTACAAAAAGATTCTTGAGCGCCTTAAGGACCGTCCCGATGGAAAATACATTGATGTTACCGCTATTACCCCAACACCGCTGGGAGAAGGCAAGTCAACCTCGTTGGTAGGCCTTGTTCAGGGTATGGGCAAAAGGGGTAAAAACGTAATCGCTGCGATCCGGCAGCCTTCCGGCGGACCGACCATGAATGTGAAAGGCTCCGCAGCCGGCGGCGGTCTGGCACAGTGTATCCCCCTTACTGAATTCTCACTTGGCTTAACCGGTGATATTAACGCAATCATGAACGCCCACAACTTGGCCATGGTAGCTCTCACCTCCCGTATGCAGCACGAATTTAACTACAGTGATGCTTTCCTGAACAAAATGAACCTCAAGCGTCTGAATATCGATCCCAATAACGTGGAAATGAAGTGGATCATGGACTTCTGTGCCCAGGCCCTGCGCAATATTACCATCGGCAGGGGCGGCAAAGCGGACGGTTTCATGATGGATTCGGGCTTCGCCATTGCCGTTTCTTCTGAGGTTATGGCCATTCTTTCCGTAGCCACCGATCTTAAAGATATGCGCGAGCGCATGGGCAAGATTGTTGTTGCCTATGACAAGAAGGGCAATCCTATAACCACAAAGGATCTGGATGTGGACGGCGCCATGACCGCCTGGATGGTTTCGGCGATCAACCCCAACCTGATGCAGACGCTGGAAGGCCAGCCCTGCCTCGTCCATGCCGGCCCCTTTGCCAATATTGCCATCGGGCAAAACTCCATTATCGAAGACCGCGTGGGCCTGAAGCTAGCTGATTACCTGGTAACCGAATCCGGTTTTGCTGCAGATATCGGTTTTGAGAAATTCTGGAACCTGAAGTGCCGTATTTCCGGCCTGAAGCCACACTGCGCCGTCCTGGTAGCTACGATTAGGGCCCTGAAATGCCACGGTGGAGCCCCCATCCCCGTTCCCGGTCAGCCCCTGGATCCCGGCTATGCCAAGGAAAATGTGGAGTGGGTGGAGAAAGGCTGCGAGAACCTGGTTCACCTGATCAAGGTAATCAGAAAGTCCGGTATGAGCCCTGTTGTATGTATCAACGCTTTCTATACGGATACGGACAATGAGATTGCGGCTGTGCGCCGCATTGCCCAGGAAGCAGGGGCCAGAGTCGCCCTTTCCAGGCACTGGGAAAAAGGCGGCGAAGGCGCCCTCGAGTTGGCCGATGCAGTTGTGGAAGCCTGCGAAGAGGAATCCAATTTCAAGTTCCTTTATGAATTGACAGAGCCCCTGGCCCAGCGTATTGAAAAGGTTGCCACGGAAGTTTACGGTGCAGATGGCGTGGAATACTCGGCCGAGGCTCAGGCAAAACTGAAGAAAATGGATGCGGACCCCGACATCAAGAATATGGGTGTCTGCATGGTTAAGACTCACCTCAGCCTTTCCGATAATCCCATGCTTAAAGGTGTGCCAAAAGGGTGGAAACTATTTATTCGCGATATTCTCACCTTCAAGGGCGCCGGATTTGTTGTTCCTGTGGCAGGCACAATTAGCCTGATGCCGGGCACCGGCTCCAACCCGGCCTATCGCCGTGTGGATGTTGATGTGGAAACAGGTAAAGTTAAGGGATTGTTCTAAAGACAAAAAAGTTGTAGAATAGTATCAGGTGTATTGATGGCAGAGTAGGTGCCATGCGTTAAGTGCTAAGGGATGGGAAGTTGCCCTTAGACGAAAGGTATCAGGTTTAAACCTGTGCCTGCGACATGGTATCGCGTCCGCTGTTGCACAAGAGCAAAGCACCTCTTTTCTCTTGGATGTGGCAGCCTGCCCATCCTTTGAGAAAGGAGGTGTCCTTTTTATGAAAGTTAAACAATTCATTACTACCCAGATGTTAACGCGCATGGCCCTGCTGATCGCTTTAAACATTATCCTCTCCCGTTTCTTAAGTGTCCGTATTCCCCTGGGGGGAGCGGAGGGTTTGCGCATCGGTTTCGGGTCCGTGCCTGTTATTTTTGCCGGGGTTTTTATGGGACCGCTGGCCGGAGGCATTGTGGGGGCTGTTGGTGACATGATCGGCTATTTTATTAATCCAATTGGGGCGTATATGCCGCACTTTACGCTGACTGCGGCCCTGCGGGGCGTTATCCCCGGACTGATCATTCTCCTGATGGCCCGGGGCCGGAAGGAAGTGGGTATTTTCCCCCTCTTTCTCGCTGTCAGCATCACCCTGGTGACCGTGGAAATATTTATGATTCCCTATTTCATCGAGACCCTTTTCGGCGTTTTCCGGACCGTTCTCGTGCCGCCGCGCATAATCCAAAATGTTATTTCCATCCCCGCTTATACAATGCTGCTTTTCGCTCTGGGGCGGGCGACGGAGAGAGTGTTCTCTCCCGCTCCCGGACAGGGAATCTTGCACCTGTCCGGCAAAATATGGTAGATAAAAAACAGCCCGCGTCTCAAAAGGCCGCGGGCTGTTTTTATTTTAGTTCCTTAACCCCTACCTGCTACCTGCTAACTCCTGGATCATATTAGAAAACTAATATACCGGGGAGAAATAGGAGCAGGGCATGCAACAGGGCTACGCTTAGCAGGTTTTGGCTGCGCTGGTACAGATAACCGAGGAGCAGTGCAGTAAGGGGGAAGAAGAAAAACACTTCCAAGGCTTCTGTCGGGGGAAGAGGCAGACCGGCAGAATGGTATGTGGCCAGAAACAGGGGCAGGGTAAAAAGGGCGGTAACCAAAAGGAGTCCGAGCCCTTTTCCCCAAAGCCGCTCCAGATAGGTCTGTAAAAATCCCCGCCAGAAAAACTCCACGCCGAGGGCATAGCTGAAAAATAGTAGAAATTGCAAGGCCACCTGCTGCGCAGTGGCAAACATGTTGATCCCACTGGGAAATTGAAGCGTGGAGAAGAGTATGATAATTAACAGGATGACGGGAACAATGATTATGCTGCGAAAGTAGCTTCGCCAGCCTGACGCCAACCCGAATGCCTGGGCACTGATAAACTGCTTTTTGTGCAGTATTAACAGCAAACAGATAATGGCCCAGTAAAGAATAATCATGTCGGAGTGAACAGTAGCTGCTTCAAAGTTATGTATTTTTCCCTGCATTGCTGCGGTGAGGATCACGATAAGGGAAAAAGCAGCAGTTAAATTCTCCCGTAACATTGGTTTGGTAGCATAAAGGCGCGTTAACCAGTTGCTGCGGTCCAGGTCCATGGTGAGCAGGTAAATGGTCAAAAGGACAATCAACACAACCAGGCCGAAGAAATAGATAAGGGGTTGATTGTTAAAAGTTATGCCATCAGTGGAGGGGATGACCTCGCCTCCTTCTAGATAAATAGATGTAGTCTCATCCGGCGGCAGGAAGATACGCGGATAGGCAATTCCCTGCACCTCCGGGAGCTGTATTAAGGTTTGTGCGGCCGCGGTGATGCGCCTTTGCAGGGCCGGATTTTCCAGCGGCAGGAAGAGGGTATCTCCCTTTATTTGCAAGTAGGTTTCGCTGTTCAAGGTTAGAAAAAAATTGTCCAGGGTGCGCCGCCGCTTTGTATTCATGTCCTCCAGATAGGCCTCTTCACTTTGAACAACGATACCCATAAGCTGATCTTCAAGGTAAACGGGCCCGACGTAACTTTCTCCGGACAGCCATATTGAATAGTGTTCCACCTGAAACGTCCAGGGCTCATTTTGATAAATCTCTTTGATCACAAAGCGGGAAGGGGGGGCGCCAATAGCATCCTTGTTTTCGGTGGCAATATAAAAAGCGGTGACACTACTGCATACGATTAAAATCAGGATCATTAAAAATACCGCTATCGGATTGAGCTTTAAGCGTAGCACTTTCATCTGATACTCCCCCTGCCTGTACAGCTATTTTCTATATTTCCACTTAAAACGTCACAATTCCTTCCTGCCAGAGCAGATAATGTCAGAAAAGGATTATAATTGCGCAAGATTCAGGAGTAAAGCCAGGAGTCAGAATAAAAGACCTAAATCAGGTCCTGATTCATTGCAAATGTTATGCAAGAAGTATATGTAACCCGGAAGTAACTGTTCAGGTGTATACCCCGGAGTGCAGGATACCTGTTCGAAACCGCAGTCTCAAGCAAAAGATCCTAAAGTGGCCTTTACCGGCCCGGCCACAT
>SKTJ01000117.1 GCA_007122565.1 Syntrophomonadaceae bacterium
AGAAAAGGCCACGCCCCCTGAACCACCTGGGCAGAAAAAGCGGATAGCGTTAATAGCATACTTTCCATTCCGGCCTGATTTACACCGGATTGAACCAGGATACGCACCATGCCCACGGCAAAAATTAAAGCAATGGCTGCAGGAATCAATTGGGCCACCGTTGTAGACCAGGCTTTTCTCACTTGTCCCAGCTCCATCTTGTGGAGCAGCACAGTGACCGTTGCCACAAGTATAAAGGGAATGATGCCCGGGATATAGAGGGGTTCTAAGGTGTAAGATACACCCGGTTGCCCTAAAATTTGGTTCCAGGTGATCACCCAGGAGCGAAGCAAAACATTTAACCCAAAATAAGGCATTCGGGTAATAATTAATATAAAGGCGATCAAAAGATAAGGCATCCACGCATTCAACAAGGTCATTTCCTTTTCAGAGCTTTCTGTGTCATCAGTTTGTACCGGCTTACCCCAACTGGGATCCCAGCACTTTTCATCGGGATGGGGAAAATCCCAGACCATTTTCGGAGTTAAAAAGCCGGTTTTGGCCGCCCAAATAACGATGATCATACCAACTAGCGCGCCAATGACAGAAGGGAGTTCCGGACCTAAAAAGCGGGCAATTATAAAACTGGGAAGGGTAAAGGCCAGCCCACCCATGATAACAAAGGGAGCCGCTTCCAAGCCTTCTTTTATGGAACGGTTTTTCCCAAACAACCGCGTCATCATCATGATGGCCAGCAGCGGTAAAAAGGTGCCGATAATTAGATGGGCTCCTGCCGACCATATCCCAACCTGCGAAAGAAAAACTGTCATACTCACATCGGCAGGCAGCAAACCGTCTACAGCATTTCCCACGCCGACAATCATGGGGGTTCCCACGGCCCCAAAGGTAACCGAAGTACTGTTAAAAACCAGGGCGATCGTGGCAGCTGCAAGAGGGGGAAAGCCCAGCCCCATCAGCAACGGAGCAGCAAGGGCAGCCGGTGACCCAAAACCCGCAGCGCCTTCAATAAATGAAACAAACATCCAGCCGACAATGACGGCCTGAATACGGCGGTCCTGACTGATCCCGTAAAAGCCCTTATTGATCACAGCCATGGCGCCGCTGTTTTTCAAGGTATTAAGCAGTAAAATCGCCCCAAAAACGATAATTAAAATGTTTAAAGCACCCAGTGCACCCTCAATGGTTGCTGCAGCAATTCGCATTGCGTCTACTTTCCAAACACTCCATGCAATCAGCGAGGCAGCGCCCCAGGTGACAGGCATAGCCCTTTTTGCCGGCCACATAAGCCCGGCCATTAGAAGTATCGTCATGATCATAGGAATGGATGCCAAGAGAGCCAATAATCCTGGAGACATAAAGGATCCTCCTGCGTTATGTTCGCACTAGAAACGGCAGTGTCGTGCCGCCGTGAGGCATAAAATAAGCCGGCGGAAGCGTGCCGTGTTTTTCCTCAATATAATTCAGAGCGTCCACCAGTGAGCCAATGGGCGTCATCCCCATCGCTTTAACCTGTTCATCATCCAAACTGCTTAACACCAGCACGTCATGCTTCTCGGCAATCACTGCCGTATGATAGCCCATGTAACCCCCAATGGTAAAGTTTTGCCGGAGCGCTGTTTCCCTGGTCATATTATCTGGGTGCCTGGAAAATACGCCTTCAAAATCGTCGCTTCCCAGACCTTCCCGGCTTTCACTCACTAAGACCATGGTGCCGCCTTCCTTAAGGGCAAAATGGGCATTATAAATGGTTTTATAGGTTTGATAAAAATTGATATCCTTGGGATAACCCCCGCAGGAAACAACAACAACATCGGCCTTTCCATCAATTTCAACGCCGCAGTGTTCGTTTACGTAACGGCACCCGGCTTCATAAGCCGTCAAGTAATTTCCCGCAACGACCTTGGTGATTTTGTGGGTATCCTCATCAATGATAGCGTTAACTAAAAAATCGGGGTTCACCATGCCGGCCCCCTGAACCATATCCTCGCTGCAGGGATTTTGCGCCAGTTTCCCCGCGCACACTTGAGGGTTAATTCCCTGACCTTCACCGGGCAGGAATGCCAGGGAGTGGTTTTTCATAATGGTATCAAAGGCAGCCACACCGGGAAGAAGCGCTTTTTTTCCTCCTCCCCACCCAGCAAGAAAGTGATAAACGATCCCACCGGTTAAAATGACCCGGTCAGCTTCAACAACCTTTCGATTCAACCGCACAGGTGTCCCATAAGAGGTTTCCCCTAGATAAACCATCTCGCTATCCTCCCGGGCCTTGTGGTCAAATACCTGTACGCGTCGATAGATCTCCTCACCTACCAGATCCTTGTGTTCATCCGGTGTTTGTTCCCTGTGATCCCCTGTAGCAGATAAGATGCAAATTTTACTGTCAGGAATACCACCTCGATTCAGTTCCTGCAGTATTCCGGGAAGCATAACGTGATGCCGCACCCACAGTCGCGTTAAGTCACCAACGACTATACAGGCCGTTTCACCTTCTTGAATGAGTTCAGAAAGCGGAGCGGAATCAATGGGATGTGCCAAAGCCTCTTCAACCAGTCTTGCCTCCGAAACAGAACCCGAATACTTGCGGGCTTCAAGAATTTTTAATACGCCCCTATCTGGGTAATCCATCATCACGGATTCATTACCTAAAGGCAGTTCAATAAGCATTTTGCACCCTCCTATCACTGAATGTCAAATATTTTACCCGGATTAATAATGTTATTCGGGTCAAGGGCACGCTTAATGTTTTTCATGGCTTCTATTTCAGCTTCACCTAACACCAGCGGCAGATACCGTTTCCTCTTGTGGCCGATGCCATGTTCACCGCTAATAGTGCCGCCCAGTTTCCGGGTAGAGATATAAAGATCTTCCAGCACCCTGGGCAGCAGTTCTTTCCAGTGCGCCATGCTATCTTCCGGGCGTTTAACGATAGTGGCATGGAGGTTTCCATCTCCCGCATGGCCGTAGCAGGGAATGAAGACGCCGTGTTTTTTAGAAAGGCGCTCCAGCTCAGGTATGAGCTCCGGGATACGGCTTACGGGAACCACAATGTCCTCCAGGCTTTGCACCGGACTGATGGCCTTAAAAGCTTCGGCCACGTGGCGGCGCACTTTCCAAATTTTCTCCTGGTCTGCAGGTCCTTCAGCTACAAAAGCATCGATAGCCCCATGGTCCAGACAAAGATCGCCGATATCCAGGCATTCATTTCGAACGGTGTCGGGGTCGTTGCCATCTAACTCTATGATCAGGAAAGCCCCGGCATTCTTATATTTTTCTTTCCTTTCTCCCAGGAATTCGCAGGAGGTTTCCAGAGAAAGCCGGTCCATAAACTCGATACCCGTTGGAATAATGCGCATCTCCTTCATGATGATGGGAACCAGATTAATTGCCGATTGGACATCTTCAAAAAGGGCCATCATATCAATCTTGGCCTTGGGCAGCGGCAGGAGCTTGACAAATATTTTAGTAAAAATACCCAGGGTGCCTTCTGAGCCAACCATTAACTGGACCATATTATAACCGGTTACATCCTTGACGATTTTACCGCCAAAGGTGGCAACATCTCCCGTGGGCAAAACAACTTCAAGGCCCAGAATGTAACGACCCGTTACACCGTATTTAATCGCCCGGCCTCCCCCGGCATTTTCTGCTACATTACCCCCAATAAAGCACATCTCCAGGCTCATGGGGTATCCTGCAAAAAACAAGCCCTCCTTTTGAACCTCGTTATTGAACTCATTGGTGATCACCCCTGGCTCCAGGACGGCTATTAAATTTTCTGTATCAATTTCTAATATTTTATTCATTCGTTCGGTCGACAGCACAATACCCCCCATAATGGGGACGGCACCCCCGGAAAGCCCGCTGCCTGCTCCCCGTGGGGTAACGGGAATTTTTTCCCGGTTCGCAAGTTTTACAATGCGGGATACCTCTTCTGTACTCCCGGCCAGTACAACCACTTCCGGCATTCTGGCGTATTCTTTTTCAGCCACTTCATCATGAGAATAAGCCTCCATTTTTGTTTCATCTCCATAGAGAACATTTTCCTCTCCAACAATTAACTGAAGCGCCTCAATGATCGACTGGCTTACGTTTTGAAAACCGCCCATTCGAAATACCTCCTGCGTTATTTTTATAAAACAGAACCCGCCTCAAACAAAGACTGACTTTCTGCTTGCCTGGTGGTCTGACCACCTGTATAATTCTTTCGCCGCATCCCTGGAAATTCCTTCCCAAATGGCCTTACAAAAAATAATGAACGTAAAAAATAAAATTGTTGTTGCACCTTCAGGGCCTTAATTATACAATATCTTAAGGTGTGTAACATTATTCATGTTATTACAACAAAAATCACCCTAATTTCTTTAAGGGAGGAAGAGAAAATGCCGTTTCGCCTTGTCGAGCGAGTGTATTCCAACGTTGCCGAGCGTCCAAATATTATGCTGGCTAATATTCAATGCTCCACAAATATTCAAGAAAACATGAAAAAAATTGAGGCCATTGTGGAACTGGCTCACAGTCAAGAGGTAAATATTCTTATTTTCCCTGAGTTTTGTATCACGGGTTATATTTGGGATACCGATAATGATAAAGAAGTTATCGATCACTTATTAGATGGCGAAAACAGCCGCATAGC